>CANBTO010000200.1 GCA_947372405.1 Verrucomicrobiaceae bacterium | reverse complement strand
CCGGCATCAGGGTGAAATGGTTCGCGGCGCTGCCCAACAACGCGATGCCGTTGCCCAGGTGCTCGCTGTACATCCAGACATCCTTGCCGGCTTTCCGCACGGCGAGCAGTTGGTTGCGGACTTCCTGGATCTGCGCGAAGTCGAGTTGCGCGCCGTCGGCATCCACCACGACGGCTTTGACCGACGCGTTATCCGCGGCCTTTTTCAAGCTGCGGGTCAGGTCCAGCAGCGTGAGCGGTCGTGAGGCGTCGAACTGCAGGCCGCCCAGCGAGGGTTGCTCGCGGCCGGATTCGGAAACGACGCCTTGCAGATCATAAACGGCGACGATCGCTTTCTCCGGTTTTTCCGCCGCATGGGCAACCACGGGCAACAGTACGGATAGCAGGAGCGGGAAAACCGGCAGGCGTGTCATGCACAGCAGTTATCACCGCTCCATGGCATCGGCAAGTGGTTCCCTGAATCATGGGTCACTGGCCATGGTCCCGCATGGGGTGGTGACGACCTTTTCCGGTGCCAACACGACCTGCCACGTGGCGAAGAGAGTCGCGGCCGCTCCGGCGATCTCCATGAAGGTGAAACGCTCGCCGAAGAACATGAATCCACCAGTGGCGGTGACGATGGGCAGCAGCATCTGGATGGCGGATCCACGGGCCACCGAGAGCTCGCGGTAGGCGTGGGTCATCGCGAGTTGCCCGATGGCGGCGATGATGCCGGCACCGATGAGCGCGGCTATACCGTAAACAGGCAATGTGCCGGTAGGATGTACCGCCGGAACGGCCGCGAACAACACGCTGTAGATGCACTGCGCCGCATAGATCGTCGCGGTGTGCTCGGTGTGGCGGAGCTGGCGGATGATCACGACGATGGCACCCGCGCCGATGGCACCCGCGAGCGCGAGAACATCGTAGCGGTTGAAGTTCGCATGCAGCTCACCGCCAAGAAACACGACGAGCCCCGCGAAGCCGACGCCCATCCAGATCCACGCCCGGGTTGTTAGATATTCCCGCAGGCAGAGGGCGGCGATCAGCGATCCGAACATCGGATAACTCAGGTTGATGATCGTCGCGCGCGCCGCGCCCAGGTGGACGATGGTGACGTAGAAGGCGAGGATCGAGATGCCACCTAGCGCGCCGCGCAGGATGACGAGCGGGCGCGTGAACAGCCGGCCGAAGGTGACGATGTGCCGGGAAAAAAAGATGCAGACCACCGCCATGCCGACCAATCCGCGGAACAAGGTGGCCACCCAGCCATCGGCGGCGGGCAGGTGCATGCTGAGCCCGCGGATCAGCAGGATGTTCAAGGCGAACAGGATGACGGAGCAGAGCATCAGGACGATGCTGCGGCTGGCTGGCGTTTGTGGTTTCATGACATGGCTGCGTTTCCGCATCGGGCGTCCGAGGTGCCGGGAAACAAAAAACCCGGCGGTCCGTGGAGACGCCGGGTGAGGAAAACAATGGTTGGTTTCACGTCACATGCCGGCGGCGGTCCTGAGCCAAATGGCAAGGACGGCAAGTCGGACGTTGTGACGCTTCAGGTTCAAGGCGGCGGGTTTGTGGATGAAAGCAAGCCGCTTGTGAAGTGCTAAATCACGGAAACGAAACATCAATGGCCGAAGAACCGATAGATTCAGCCGCAAAAAGGCGCAAGATTACGCAAAAACAGAGGGAATGAAACGAAGCGATCACCTGTCATCCTATGGAACATGCGGCTTGATCAACCGGGCGAAGTGATCTCTTTGCGAACGTTTTTCGCCTCCTTGCGGTTGAAGGATTCCATGAAGAAAACATTCCTTCATCACACCTTGAAAAGCCCGCCGCGTTTTCCGCCGAGAACGGCCGCGCCCATGATGGCCACCGACAGGAAAACCATCGCCCAGACACCGAGTGCCGCCGCGAGTTCGGTGCCGTTGCCGAGCGTGCTGAGCAGTGTGTAGATCGCCTTGGTGATCGGGAAATGCTGCGCCTGCTGTGCGAGGATCAGGCTGTCACTCACCTCCAGCATGGCGAAGGCGAAGGCAAGGATCGAGCCTGCGGCGAGGTTCGCTCCGATGAGAGGAATGGCCACGCGTCGCAGCGTGCGGAAGGGCGTGGCACCGAGCGATCTGGCGGCTTCCTCCAGCGCGGGATTGCTCTGTTGGAGACCGGCCACAGCAGATCGAACGACATAGGGCAGCCGCCGGATGGCGTAGGCGATGACCAACAACATGAACGGGCTCTCGCCCGCACCGATGAGGAAATGGAACGGTTTTCCCTCCTGCGAGAGAGCGAGATAGCCGAACGCCATCACCAGTCCGGGCACAGCGAGCGGCAACATCACCACCGCGTCCAGCAGGCCGCGGATTTTCAGGTCCGAGCGAACCACGACCCATGCCACGGCCAGCCCGATCACCAGCGCCAGCAGCATCGCGCAACCAGCATAGAGCAGGCTGTTCTGGATGGATGGCACCACCAGTCCATTGCCCAGCGCCTCGATGTAGTGGCGCAGCGTGAACTCGTCCGGAACGACCGTGCCATACCAGCGCCCGGCCAGGGAAAGCAGGATCACTCCGAGGTGGGGGACGGCCGCCAGCGCGAAGATGGTTAGAAAAAGCGCCGCGCAGGCCGCGGATTTCCAACCGTGCAGGCGCAGCGATGTCGAGCGGCCTTTCGGTCGCGGTGCGGTGCCAAGCGGCGAGCGGCCCATCACGAGCTTGGAAACCATGAACACCAGCGCCGCCACCACTAACAGAACGGCGGTGAGCGCATAGGGAATCGGGTTCTTGTCCAATGCCTTCAATCCGTCGAAGATCTGCACCGACGCCGTGCGTCCGAAATCGAAAACCAGCGGCACGCCGAGTTCAGTGAAGGCCCAGATGAAAACGATCGACGCCCCGGCAAAGACACCCGGCATGGCCAGCGGCAGCGTGATGCGGAAGAAGCGTTTCCACGGCGGGCAGCCGAGGTTTTCCGCCGCCTGTTCCATCGCCGGATCCAGATTCGAAAGCGCGGCGGCGATGTTCATGTAGAGGATCGGATAGAGATTCAGGCCGATCATCAATACGATGCCGATGAAGCGTCCCTCGGCGAGCCAGTCGAAGGGTTTGGCCGCGTTCATCAGGCCCATGTGGATGAGCGCGGCGTTGAACGCGCCGTTCGCTCCGAGCATCTGCTTCACGCCCACCGCACCTACGAACGGCGGCAGGATCATCGGTGCCAGCACCAGCACGCCGAGCGCCTTCTTGCCGATGAAATCATATCTGTGGCCCACGAGCGCCAGCGGAAACGCGATGGCCAGCGCGGCCAGCGTGGATGCCGCTCCAAGCGCGAACGAATTCCACAGCCCTTCCCGATAGATCGGGTTTTTGAAAATGGTGGAGAAAAACTCCAGCGTGAAACCGTGAGGACCTTCGAACGCCTGCTTCACCACCATTCCGGCCGGATAGATGAAAAACACGGCGAACAGCGCACAGACGACGAACGTGATGAGTATGGCGGGGCCGCGTTTCATGGAGTCTTCTGTTTCGCCATCGCTTCCGCCTTGCGGTAGTTCGCCCGGAACCATTCGCCGATGTGGGCTGCGTATTCAGCGGTTTTCAAGGCATCATTGCCATCGAATCCCGGATCGCCCTTGCCACCGAGTGAGTAGGGGATGATCGAGACATCGGAGAACACGGCGAGCGCGTCGGCAGGCATGCCGGCATCCCGCAGCGCGCGCCAAGCGGATTTCATTTCCTCGTGGGAGTCGATGCACATGGCTTTCACCAGTTGGCGCAGCGTGTTGAAAGAGGCACCCGTCAGTTCGCGCTGATAGATGAAGTTTCCGGGATCATCGTAGGGATGCACGTCCGGCATGGTGGAGTTCGCGAGGATATCCGGAGTGTAAACGTCCCGGCGCACGGGCATGCGGTGGAGGGATCGCTGGCGTGGACCGTGGGGCGTGCCGGGCTTGCCGAACCACAGGACCTGCGCCTCGCGGCTGAGGCAGAATTCGACGAAGGCCTGCGCCACCTGCGGATGCGGCGCGCCTGTTAGAACACCCACTGGATCGGCGCTCAAGGTTGTGCCGCCCAGCGGTGCGGTCCAGACGACGCGCGGCGTGCCGTTTCTGCTGGTGAGTTCCTCGGCAAACGAACGGCCGTAGAAGTCGATGCACATACCTGCGGCGGCGTTACCCTGGCCGACGTCCTGCGGGATCTTGGACGCGCTGTCGGTGAAATAGCGGGAGTTCGCCGCCATGCGCTGGATCAGTTGGAGTCCGGCCGCCCAGCCCGCTTCGAGAGCGGCGTTGCGATCCGCAGGGTTTTCCGCAAGCACGCGCTGCATTTCACCTTGGACCAGCAACTCGAAGGCACGTGCGACCGAGCCGCTTTTGGTCGGGTCCGAGAGCGCGAGATAACCGGCGTATCCCGGATCTCCCAGGTCACGCCACGAAACGGGTGAGGGGAGTTTCAGACGCTTGAGAACATCCGGGTTATAACAGATTCCGAACTGCGACATGCAGGTGGCCACCCAAACGTGGTCTTTGGGAAAGTAACGCTCGCCAGTGGCGGTTTCCTGAATCGGCCCGGCTGCGGTGAAAAGCTCCGGCTGCGAGGTGAAGATCTGTAACGGGGCAAGCCGTCCCTTTTTCGCCTGGCTGGAAAAATCCGGCTCACCCCCGCCGAAAAACACATCCATGCCGATGCCTTCACGGCCGGTTTCCGCAGCGGCCTTGAAGCCGGCGTCCAGCACCATGCGGATTTCCGAGGTGCCGCCGGGCGTCCGCCAATCGACGTGCATCGAGCGCCCGGTGGTCTTCTTCCACCACGCGGCGAAGGCCTCGCCGAACTCCTGGCGGATGGTCTCATTGTGGGGTGTTAGAACGACGATGTGGTCGTCCGCGTTGCGGAAACTCTCCGCCGCGGTCTGGCGGCGCAGCGCGACGGGCAGCGCCACGATCAATGCGAGCAGGCCGATGATGGAAAGCACCCGTGTTTTCATTGCATCATGGCTTGAGCACCACCACGTCGTCGGGTCGTGCGTGCAAGGTCACCGTTTCGACTCCGGGCTCGCGGATGAAGTGCGGGTTCATCTCGACGATCTGTTGCCGGCCCGCCGCGGTTTCGATCCAGTATTGGATGCGCTGGCCGAGATATGCGCGTTCGGTGATGGTCCCGGCGACCGGGTTTTCGCCGGTATCCGGCTGCAGGCACCATGCTTCAGGGCGTATCGAAATTCTAACGGATTCTCCGGCGCGCGGTGACCAGTCCGGATCACTGACGCGTCCCATGATGATGCCGGCGGGGGTTTCCACCGACGCGACGCGCCCGTTCAGTGAGATCACCCGGCCATCGAGCAGGTTGGTTTCCCCGATGAAATTCGCGACATATGCGCTGCGGGGATTTCGATAGATTTCCTCCGGTGTGCCGATCTGGCCGATCCTGCCGCGCGTGAGCACCGCCATGCGGTCCGCCATGGCCAGAGCCTCCTCCTGATCGTGGGTGACGTAGATGCCGGTCAGGCCGTTTTCCTTCACGATGCGGCGGATCTCCCGGCGCATCTCGACGCGCAACTGGGCATCCAGATTCGAGAGCGGCTCGTCGAGCAAGAGGCACTTTGGTTTCACGACCAACGCCCGCGCGAGCGACACCCGCTGCTGCTGGCCGCCGGACATCTGGTCGATCGAGCGGTCGCCGTAGCCCGGCATGCGCACCATTTCGAGGGCCTCCTCCACGCGGCGTTTGATCTCCGGTTTAGGAACCCGGCGTTCCTCCAGCCCGAAGGAGATGTTCTGACCCACGGTGAGGTGCGGCCACAGCGCGTAGCTTTGGAAAACCATCGCCGCCTCGCGCTTGTGGGGAGGCATCTTCGTGACGTCGCGCGTGCCGAAGTGGATACTGCCGCTGGTGGGCGTCTCCAGTCCCGCGATGCAGCGCAGCAGGGTGGTTTTCCCGCATCCCGAGGCACCCAGCAGGAAAAACAGCTCGCCCGGCTCCACCAGCAGGCTGATCGCGTCGAGGGCACGGACGTTTCCGAAGGTTTTGACGACCGATTCTGCGCGGATGGATTCCATGGCGTATTGATGCCGGACATGCTTCCCGTTGTGGGTTTGGAAGCAAGCCCGAAGGCGGGTTTCCAGGGGGGTAAATTTTTTTCAAGATTCTCTTGCGTAGTCCGGGC
The DNA here is from genome assembly GCA_947372405.1 of Verrucomicrobiaceae bacterium. The sequence continues at coordinate 2,374 of CANBTO010000200.1, read as the reverse complement.
GGGGGCCGTAACAAGGCCGCCCAACCAACCGAATGCTCGGATGGCGGAATTGGTAGACGCGCTAGACTAAGGATCTAGTAGGGTAACCTGTGGAGGTTCGAGTCCTCTTTCGAGCACTTTCTTTTGATTTACAACGAGTCCCGAAGCTGAAAGGCCTCGGGATTTTTTGTTAGGACTGCGTGGGTGTGCCCAAAGTGTGCCCAATCCTGCCGAAAAGGGCAGAAATCGAGCAACTGCGACCATTACCACGCTGGTCTCCCGGCTTTCTGTAGCGATAGCTCTGCGCGGCGTCTGAATCAGCGCACACCAGCGCCATGATTACGCATTTGGGCACATTTGGGCACACCGTTTAGAAATGCGCAAAGTTGTGAGCAGCACCAAGTGTATACAGGCGCAGAATGTTCTTGATGGGTGGCGATGTCAGGTGCCGATCAATCTCTAGGGCGTGGACGCGATGAAGGCTGTCGAGCACCGGGGACGGCCTAGCGACTATCGTGGGGCAGATACCCATTTAGTCGCTGACAAAATGTCTGGGTTTTCACTCCTTCCCCCCCTTGCGCTAGGTTTTGTCTGGGTTCAAATTCTCGAAATAACGCCTTTTGTCTGGGGGAGTTGTTGGCGGCGCTGAGGGGAAATGGCCCTGCCCAGACAAAACGTGTCCCCGAAACATGTCTAGGCTGCTGCGGACATCGAAAACCGACACGCGACCGCCAACAGAAGGTGCCCCGGGGGCTTCGAGCGTGATTATCGCAAGGTCGCGGTGTTTGAACAAGGCCGCCGGGTCTTCATCGGGAAACCCGTGCCCAAGTGGCTGCGGCGCATCCTCAAGGATGGCCCGGGGAAGTGAACCGCGCGATCATGGGTTTGCCTCGCCACATGAGACTTCAGACTATCACCTTTCATCTCCACAACTCACTCACCGCATGGGCAGGGCGGCTTGCGCTTTTGGGGATTCAACATTGAGCGTGAGCCGTTGCGTGCGGTTGGCGTAAATCTCCACCGGCTTCCCATCTGCGCAAAGGACCCGGCCGTTGAAATTCTTGTCGCGGTAATCGATGTGGCCGCCTATTGTCTCCTTCAATCTCAGCGAGATCGTGTAGCCCAAGTCGATGCCCTTGTCGGTCGGGAGCATGTCGCAGGAGACTGACATGAGGCTGCCGTCCTCGAGCAACAAAGCCGAGTTGAACTGCGGCCCCAAGCCCGTGATGGTGAGCTTGACGCCGCGTTTCTCACCGACGTTGCCCTCCAGGAGAATGGTGCGGTTCTGGTTGTAGATGGCCGGGTCACCCGGCGCATGGTTTTTCTCCGCGAGCGCGGCCGCAGCGTCAGGGGAAACGGCCGCGGGCTTGTTGCCGCTCGGGCGCGGCGTGCTTGGCGGGCTCACTCCGGGTTGGGCACGCCGCCGCGGCACATCCTGGCCCGGGGACACCGCGGGGGCGTAGGGTGGAGGCAAAACTCTCGGGCTCGGCGTGCTCGGCGGGCGCACGCTGGGTTGGGCAGGCTGCCCCGGGGACCCCGGGGGGGGGGGTGGAGGCAAGACTCTCGGGAGCTGCGGGCGAGCCATGGGTTGGCCAGGCACGGGCTGGCTCGGAGGCTCGGGCTGCGGTACCGGGGTTTCAGGCTCGGCGGACACCGTGGGCAGGCAGAGCAGCAGGCCGGAACACAAGGAGACGAGGGATGATTTCATGGAGGGTCGGGTGATGGGGTTGGAGTGGGTCGGGAGCTTACTTCGTTCCAGCCTTGTCGTCGTCCGCCGGGTCCAGGGTCAGGGCAAGAACCCGCGCCCCATTCCGGAAGATCTCCATCGGTTTTCCCGGCGGGCAGAGAACGCGACCTTTGAAGGTGCCATGTTGGCGCCTCCGGTCATTCGAATCCACCTCAATCGAGAAATCGACCAGCGGTCCCTGCGCGGTATCGGTCAAGGCGTAGTGGGATTTGACCATGTGGCCATCGGCGGTCAGTGTGTTCGATAGGAACTCCGTCCCTGAGTTGGTGAGGATGACATGGACTCCGCAGTGCTCGCCGAGCGTTCCGTCCAGCAGGATGCGGCGCTTCGGGCTCGGCACGGCCGCCTGCCGGTCTTTCGAGGGCGGCTGGCCGGCCCGCACCGGCACTTCCGCCGGGTTCACGGTCAAGGCAATGACTTGTTTGTCTAACCGGACGATTTCCACCCGCTTCCCCGGCGGGCACAGAACCCGGCCGATGAAGGCCATGTCCTGAATTTCGCTGTCGGTGATCTTCGCCTGTGTGCCGAGATGATACCCCACCTCCAGGCCGTTTTCGGTTTCGGTGAGGGTGTAGATCATTTCGATCCCCATGCCATCGTCCATGATCGTGTACGATTCGTAATTCGGCCCCGCACCGGTGAGGTCGA
>CANBTO010000199.1 GCA_947372405.1 Verrucomicrobiaceae bacterium | reverse complement strand
AGAAGAAATTGGAAGTTGATCCTAGTCCCTGGCCATTGGGATAAAGAGTGTTCATTGTCCAATAAGGCCGGACCTGGAACGTAACCGATGCCAGCAATCCTTGGTCTTGAACGGTGTTCACGGCATCCGGATCAAGCTCAATGGTTGTACTGGTGTTTGCTGTAATCTTGAACTTTCTACCAACCAGAGCTCCCGAAGTCACTTCCAGCATGTAGGTATTGTTTTTGTCCACATTCGTCTGGGCAGAATCTCCAAAGACAAACTGATTAGCAATGATGGTGGATGGCGAAGTAAGAGTAACCGTATTGTCTGTAATCGAGCCGACTGCGCCAGCGTACTCCGCTGCGCGCTCGAGCGGATTAGCAATAAAAGTATCTGAGTTAGGTTCACAGTTAGTAGTAACATACCCCACTGGAGTGGTGTATGCGGTGGCGGCACCGTGTGCCATACCACAGGCGAAGGCTGCGGCTAAAAGTGATTTGATTAATAGTTTCATGACAGGATGGGGATTTGGGATTTGGGATTTTCTGAGGGATTGGTTTGGTCGAGGTATTTGGTTGTCGATGTGGTCTGCTTGGCTTTCGTGGCTGGAAATTTCCAAACACAAGAGTTCTGCGGATTCACAGGTTTCGTGAACAGGAAACCGCGTCTTAGGCGGGACCGCAAGAAAATTTTACGAAATTTTGGAAAAAGAGGAGGGAACGCGGAACGCGGAGTGCGGAGCGGGGAATGGGGAATGGGAGAGGTGGGTGCAACAGTTTGGTTTTCAGTGATTTGAGAGTTTCTCAAAGGCCGGGGTGGGAGGCGTCGCGTTCTGACGAACGCGCCTACGGCGGGGGTGAAATGCAGGCAGGCCGGTATCCGCACGGGGGGTGGCAAGGTGGTTTTTATGGAGAGTCGCGGCTGGGAAACCCATCGCGTTCTGACGAACGCGCCTACGCTCCCCCGTGTCCCATTATTTAGTGACATGACAGGGTTGGGGAAAACGTGCAGATTTTTCCCGTCGAGGGGAGAGGTCCCCGGTTTCATGAAGGAATTCATGACAAAGATTTAGAGGCCGCACGCGAGTGCGGCCTCTTTTGTTCGGGGGGAGTGAGGCAAGGCGAGTGGACGTAGGCGGGCCGGTAACGGCACGGGATGCTGACCATCGCGTTCTGACGAACGCGCCTACGTGCCTAACGAACGCGCCTACGCGCCGGAGAAGCGGGTGCGTTCCTGATTGTGGATTTTCCAGAAGCGCGGCCAGAATTCTCCAACGGGCACGACGGGCAGATCCGGGAATCCGGGAGCCATGGCACCAAAAAACGGCCAATCCCGCCAATCGTCCACCAAGCCTGCACGTTGCGGATTGTGGAAAATGTAGAGCACGGTGTCCTCGAAGGCATCCGGGCGACGCTCGCTTTCGCGCAGCACGTGATCGTATGCCTGCGGCTGCAAGCGGACGCCGTGACTTGCAAGTCTGGCGTTCCAATGGCGGCGGAAGAACCTGACAGCGCGCAACTGGTCCGAACCCTCCCAAAGGCCCATCCACAGGAAATGCGCGTGATCCGGCATCAGACACCAAGCGGCACAGTGGAGGTGGTGGCGGGACAAGGTGTGTAGCAGCAGTTCCCTAACATTGGCCAGCATGGCATCATCCAGCCAGCCGGTGGCACGGTCCCGCAGGGTCATGGTCCAGTGGACCCAAGCCTGGCCACGATAGGCGCAAGGATCGAGCCTGGGGAGATGATCCGGACGTTTCAAGGTGGTAGGCGCACCGGTAACGGTGCGGAGGGGCATTAGTGGTTTGAGAAGGGAGCGGGCTGCAAGACCATCGCGTTCTGACGAACGCGCCTACGGGTCACCAATGCGTGGCCTGGCGGAACTCCTCGATGCGCTGTTCCAAATCCTCAGTGGTGAGGTTTTCCAAGCGGCGCGTGGAGAAGGCCTCGCAGGTGAAGGAAGCGAGCATCGAGCCCTTGATGATCGCCTGGCGCAGAGAGGCGGAGTCATAGGGCGGCGCGCCCTGGGCCGCGAGGTAGCCCGCCATGGCACCAAGGAAGGTGTCGCCCGCACCGGTGGGATCTGCCACGGTTTCCAGCGGCCAAGCGGAGCAGCGGAAAATTTCGGAAGTTGATGGTTGAGAGTTGATGGTTGATAGTTGAGAGGCGGATGAAAAGAGCATGGCTCCGAACTCGCCGAGTTTCACCACGACGTGGCGCGGGCCTTTTTCGAGGAGGATGCGGCCGGCTTTGACGAGGTTGGAGGTGCCTGCGAGTTCGCGGGCCTCGCCTTCGTTGAGCACGAACAGATCGAGGTGCGGCAACACGTCGTGCAGGCGTTCGTTGGCAATGGAGATCCAGAGGTCCATCGTGTCCGCGATGACGAAACGGTTGGCGGAGCCGTTCATCTGGCCGAGCATTTCCAACTGGTTGTCCGGGGACATGTTGGCGAGCACGACGATGTCGGTGCCGCGAATGGAATCCGGCACTTTGACCTTCCAATCCTCCAGCACGTTGAGGCCCACACGGTGGGTGGTGCGCTCGTTCATGTTGGCGTGGTATTCGCCGGACCAGGTGAACGACTCGCTCGCCGAGCGCTCCACACCTTCAAGGCAGACACCGCGGTTTTCCAGCATCTCCAGATGCTCCGCCGGAAAATCATGGCCGATGATGCCGACGAGCGAGACCGGCTTGGTGAAAAACGAGGCCGCCAGCGCGGCGTAGGCTGCGGACCCGCCGAGAAGATTGGCTCCTTCGGCTTCAGGGGTCTTGACGTGGTCGATGGCGATGGTGCCGCCGATGGCGACGGTCGAGTGCGGAGTGGGGAGTGGGGAGTGCGGAGTGGACATGGTTGGAGTGCGGAATGCGGAATGCGGAATGCGGAGTGAAGAGGAAGAGTGCGGGATTGGAAGTCTTTATTCCGCACTCCCGCATTCCGTGATCCGCACTTCAATGGCGGTTTCTTTTGGCGGTGACAATGGAGCTGACCACGATGGCAAGAATCTCGTCCGCTTCCTGCATCAGAGGCTGGAGGCGTGCCTCAGGCAACATTCCGGAACGGATGGTCACTTCCAACCAGAACAACACTTCATCGGCTTCTTCTTCGACCGTTCCCATTTTGTGGATGAAATCGGCGGTGCTTTTCGCACGGGCAGCGGCGCGGTAGTTGGCGCCAACCGAGGTGCCGGAGCGACAAAGTTGATCGGCGACGTTCCTCCCTTTGGTTGTATTCGGCAAGGAGTCGACGACTTCAAGAATACGTAGGGAAAAGACCATCGTCCGTTCCTTAAGATTTTCATGGGACATGGTTGGAGTACTGAGTTTCGAGTGCGGAATGCGGAGTGAAGAGGAAGGGTGCGGGATTGGAAGTCTTTATTCCGCACTCCGAATTCCGCACTCCGCACCGAGCGCCGCCTTAACGACTGCGGTTGCGGCTTGGACATCCTGCGCCGTGAGCAGATCGGAAACGATGACCACCCGCCGCGCGCCAGCGGCGAGAACATCGGCAAGGTTCGAGCGCTTGATGCCGCCGATGCAGAATGCAGGGATTTTCGAACCGACCTCGCGTTCCATGGCGCGGATGTTTTCCATTCCGATACCAGGCCGACCCTGTTTGGTGGGCGTGGGAAACAAGGGCCCGAAGCCGATGTAGTCGAAACCCTCGGCAAGAGCGGCGCGGGCTTGGTCGAGCGAGTGGGTGGAACGGCCGAATAAGTGGGGAGTGCGGAGTGGGGAGTGCGGAGCAGTAGAAGTGGCGCTTGCGTCTGCAATTCCGCATTCCGCATTCCGCATTCCGCACTCAAAGGCTCTGCGAGCCTCGGCGAGCGAGCCGTCATCCTGGCCGATGTGGACTCCATCGGCACCGAGTTCACCGGCAAGCGCGGGGTGGTCGTTGAGAATGAAGGGTATGCCAGCTGAGCGGCAGAGCGGAATGAGGGTTTCCGCGACGCGGCGGATGATGGCAAGTTCGTGGCCTTTGGCTCGGAGCTGGAGAACGTCAGCGCCGCCGTCTAACAACGCGGCCGTGGTGGCGGCGGCGTTTTCCTCGCGGACGTAGCCGAGGTCGAGGATGGCGTAGAGGGTTGATGGTTGATGGTTGATAGTTAATAGTGAAGAGTTTGGAGGAAGAATGGGACGGTTCATGAGCGTGTCCGAAGGCCGGTGCGAATGAAGAGCCAATTTTTCCACTCTCAACTATCAACTCTCATCCATCAACTTTTCCTCTCCTCCAGAAACCGAGCGACCCAGCCGATGTCGTATTTTCCGGCGATGAAATCCGGGTGGCTGATGATTTCCTGCTGAAAGGGAATGGTCGTCTTGATGCCGCGGATGGTGAACTCGGAGAGTGCGCGCTTCATGCGGGCGATGGCGATCTCGCGGGTGGCGGCGGTGACGATGAGCTTGGCGATCATCGAGTCGTAATGCGGCGGCACGGTGTAGCCGGAATAGACGTGGGTATCGACGCGCACGCCCTTGCCACCAGGGGCGTACCAGAGGTCGATGGTGCCGGGGCTGGGGGCGAAGTTGTTGAACGGATCCTCGGCGTTGATGCGGCACTCGATCGAGTGGCCGCGCGGCGTGGCCTCCAGCACGTGGTGCGAGAGCGGTTCGCCGGCGGCGATGCGGATCTGCTCCTTGATGAGCTCGCAACCCATGACCTCCTCGGTGACCGGGTGCTCCACCTGGATCCGGGTGTTCATTTCCATGAAGTAGAAATTCTCCGCCGCCTCATCGACGAGATACTCGATGGTGCCGGCGTTCTGATAACCGATGTTCTTGATCAGGTTGACGGAGGCCTCGCCCATGCGGGCGCGCAGCTCCGGCGTGAGCAGTGGCGACGGGCATTCCTCGATGACCTTCTGGTTGCGGCGCTGCATCGAGCAATCGCGTTCGCCGAGGTGGATGAAATTGCCGTGTGAATCACCAATGACCTGGAACTCGATATGGTGCGGGTTGATCACGAGCTTTTCCAGATAGCAACTGCCATTGCCGAAGCAGACGATGGCCTCGCTGGACGCGGCCTGGAAAAGCGAGATGAAATCCTCCGCCTTGAAACACGGGCGCATGCCGCGGCCGCCACCACCGGCGGTGGCCTTGATCATGACGGGGAAACCGATGCGCTTGGCCTCATCGAAAGCGGTCTCGGCATCCGGCATGATGTCCGAGCCCGGAGTGATGGGCACGCCATTGGCGATGGCGGTGGCGCGGGCGGTGGCCTTGTCGCCCATCAGGCTGATGACCTTGGCGGACGGCCCGATGAAAGTGACTCCGGAAGACTCGCAGATCTCCGCGAAGCGGGCGTTTTCTGATAGAAAACCGTAGCCCGGATGGATCGCATCCGCACCGGTGATCTCGGCGGCGGCGATGATGCGGTCCATTTTCAGATAGGACTCCTTGCTCGATGCCGGACCGATGCAAACCGCCTGGTCGGCGAGCTGCACGTGCATCGAATCGACATCAGCCTCTGAATAAACGGCGACGGATTCCACATCGAGCTCGCGGCAGGCGCGGATGATGCGGAGGGCGATTTCGCCGCGATTGGCGACCAGGACGCGGTTGAACATTTTTTAAGAAGTTGAGAGTTGAGAGTTGATGGTTGATAGCGAAGAGGAAGATTTTTCTTCCCCTCAACTATCAACTACGGACCATCAACTCATTTGATGCGGAAAAGGACATCGCCGTATTGGACGGGGGTTCCGTCCTCGGCGACGACGGCGCAGATGGTGCCGGATTTCTCGGCCTTGATCTCGTTCATGACCTTCATGGCCTCGATGATGCAGACCGTCTGGCCGACGGAAACGGTGGAGCCGACTTCCACGAAGTCCGGCGCGTCCGGCGCGGGGCGGCGGTAGAAGGTGCCGACCATGGGGGAGGAGATTTCCACACCTTCGGCGACAGGGGCGGCTGGAGCCGGTGCGGAGGCGGCTGGAGCCGCAACAGCCTGCACGGCTGACGGTGCAGCGGCAGGGGCGGACGGCATGCAGGCGAGAAGTCCACGAAGGTCATCCAAATCCGGACCTTTTTTCAGTTTGAGGTGAAAGTCCTTCTTGGTGAGATCGAAATGAGTGAGGCCGTGCTCATTCATCAATTCGACGATTCGGCGGATTTCCTGTAGGTCCACGGTGAAATTGGATTGGGTGTTCGATGATCCCCCCCGGCGGGGCGGGTTTCATACGCGGAGGCTAGATGGGCGGGGGAAACAGCGTCAAGCGGGAACCCGGGCGGGAGGAGGATTGGATGCGGGCGATCAAGAGGCCACGATGTTGAGCAGTTTGCCGGGCACGAAGATGATCTTGCGGATGGTTTTGCCGTCCGTGTGCTCCTTGACCTTGGAGCTGGCGAGGCCGGCGGCAGTGGCGGCCGCTTCATCGGCGTCCTTGGAGATCATGAGGCGGTCGCGGAGCTTGCCGTTCACCTGGATGATAAACTCGATCTCGCTGCGGATGAGGGCAACTTCATCATACTTTGGCCAAAATTGCTCCGAGAGCATGGTCTTGCCACCGAGACGCGAATTAATTTCCTCCGCGAGATGTGGGGCAAAGGGGTTCAGGACGGTGAGGAACTGGATGAACTCTTTCAGGGGCACCACGTCCGTCTGTGTGAAGGCGTTGGTGCAGATCATCATCTGCGAAATGGCGGTGTTGAAGCTGAGTTTTTCGATGTCCTCGCCGACTTTTTTGATCGTCTCATGCACGACGCGCAGCAGTTCCTTGTCGGAGCAGGGCACGTTCTGGATCTTCTGGGAAACCTGCCATGAATCGTCCTGCTGTTCTTCGAAGGCCACACGCCAGACGCGGGCGAGGAAACGGGAGACGCCTTCGACGCCCTTCATCTGCCAAGGTTTCACCTGTTCGAGCGGGCCCATGAACATCTCGTAGAGGCGCAACGCATCGGCTCCGTATTCGGTGACGACATCATCCGGGTTCACCACGTTGCCGCGGGACTTGGACATCTTCTGTCCGTCCTCGCCGAGGATGAGGCCTTGGTTGACGAGACGTTGGAACGGCTCGGGCGTGGTGACGTGGCCGAGATCGAAGAGCACCTTGTGCCAGAAGCGGGCGTAGAGGAGGTGAAGTACGGCGTGTTCGGTGCCGCCGACGTAGAGATCGACCATTCCGGTTTTGGAGTGATCAGTGATCAGTGAGCAGTGATCAGTGGAAGAGTTGCCCGTCCAATAGGCTTCGGCTTCGTGGGAGATGAAGCGGGCGGTGTTAGATGGATCGCAGTAGCGGAGGTAATACCAACACGAGCCGGCCCATTGGGGCATGGTGTTGGTTTCGCGGGTGGAGCCATCGGGAAGATTCACCCATTCGGTGGCCTTGCTGAGCAGCGGATCGGGCGTGCCGCTGGGCTTGTAGTCATCGAGCGGCGGCGCGAGCAGCGGGAGCTCGGAATCGGGAAGCGCGGAGTGATGGCCGTCTTTCCATACGATCGGGAACGGCTCGCCCCAGTAACGCTGGCGCGAGAAGAGCCAGTCGCGGAGTTTGTATTGGATGCGGCGCTTGCCTTTGTTGTTAGACTCCAGCCAGTAAATCATCTTCGCCTTGGCATCGGCGGTGGGCAGGCCGTCGAGGAAGCCGGAGTTGATGGCGATGCCGGGGTCGCAAGTCGCGGACTGTAGCAGCGGTCTGTGACCGTCGCTGGTTTCCTCGGAATTCGTGCGACGGTCACAGACCGCCGCTACAACTTCCTTGATCTCCAAACCGAACTTCGTCGCAAACTCGAAGTCCCGCTCGTCATGCGCCGGGACGGCCATGATCGCCCCCGTTCCGTAACCCATCATCACGTAGTCGGCGATCCACACCGGGATCTGCTCGCCGTTCACGGGATTGATCGCGAAGGCTCCAGTGAAGACACCGGATTTGTCCTTGTTGAGATCGCCGCGGTCCATGTCGGACTTGGAGGAGATGGCTTTCTTATAGGTCTCGACGGCTTCCTTTTGTTCGGTGGTCGTTATTTCCGGAACGAAGGGATGTTCGGGAGCGAGCACCATGTAAGTCGCACCGAAAAGGGTGTCCGGTCGCGTGGTGAAGACGGTAACGGTTTTTCCACCAATGGTGAAATCCACCTCCGCTCCCTCGCTGCGGCCGATCCAGTTCTTCTGGAGCATCTTGATGCCATCCGGCCAATCGAGCGTGTCGAGTTCGTCGATGAGGCGCTGGGCGTATTTCGTGATGCGCAGCATCCACTGGCGCAGCGGCCGGCGTTCGACGGTGTGGCCTTTGGATTTCCACTCTTCCACTTCCTCGTTGGCCAGCACGGTGCCGAGGTCGGGCGACCACCAGACCGGGGTGTTGGCCACATAGGCAAAGCGGACCTCGTCGATCTGATCGCGCGTCCAGCCTTTGGCCTCAAGCTCGCTAACAGGTTTCGCCTTGTTCGTTTCCTCGCAGAAATACGAGTTGTAGAGTTGGAGGAAGATCCACTGCGTCCAGCGCACGTATTCCGGATCGGTGGTGGCGATTTCGCGGTCCCAATCGTAGGCGAAACCGAGCGATTTCAACTGACGGCGGAAGTTCTCGATGTTGGCGGC
>CANBTO010000198.1 GCA_947372405.1 Verrucomicrobiaceae bacterium | reverse complement strand
TTCCGATTCGCGTTTCCAATATCGTTTTTGGCCGAAGTTCCTTCTCTTCGGCGGGAGATGATGGATGTTGATGTGCTAAAAAACCGCTGTCTCCCCGGAGTCCGTGGAAGGGACTCCGGGGAAAAAGTTTGCAGGGCGGATCCGTTCGGAGGATTCAACCGGCTGGCTGCTCGACACCACTTACCACCAACAGATCCCATCCCTAGCTTGATAGCCCTGAGCTTTTGCCGCCGAGTCGACGATTGACATGCCGGACGCGATGAGCTTCTGGTCGGGATCAATGCGCTGGCCTCGAGTATGCCCGGAACTGGCTGCGAAAGAGAAATCATCGTTTGCAGTGAATTGGATTGGGTGGTATCGATCTTGGGTTTCCGTTCAGTCCTGCCGTCTCGAGTGGTTTTCATCTCGGATCGATCGGAAAGAACGAAATTTTTCACAAAACCATCTGGTCATGCATGCACTTTACTCCTTCCGTTCCCTGGCAGTCATTTCTCTGTTGTTTCTTGGCAACGTTGCGGGGCGGGCGGCAACCGTTGCCGAACTCATCGCGAAGGGCGATGCCGCTGACAAGTCCTTCAATCCGGGCTTGGCCCTCCAAAGCTATCTTGCCGCGGAGAAACTTGATCCCAATAATGTCGAACTCCTGCTCAGCATCGCACGACAGTACCGCCATATGATGTGCGACACATGCAACACCAGTGACAAGCTCAAGTATGGCAACATTTCCCTGAGCTATGCCAAACGCGCGGCCGCACTTGCACCTGACAATTCCGACGCCCAGCTTTCGCCAGCCATTACCTACGGCAAGATGCTTCCCTATGAGGGGAAAGGCGAACAGGTTGTGGCCTCACCGCTTATCAAGGCGGCGGCGGACCGCGCCATCAAATTGAATCCCGCCAATGACACTGCATGGCATGTGTTGGGCCGCTGGAACCAGTCGCTGGCGAATATTACGGGAGTGAAGCGGTCGATTGGAGAGGCTTTGTATGGCAAGCTTCCGGTCGGCACGAATGCGGATGCTGTTTCTTGTTTCACCAAGGCTATTTCGCTGAATCCCGGACGTCTGAGGCATCACATCGCGCTGGGCATCACTTACGCCCAGATGGAAGACAATGCGGATGCGCGCAAGTGCCTCGAAAGGGGACTCAAAATGCCAAACAAGGAGAAGGATGACTACGAGCTGAAGGAGCTCGGGAGGTCGACTCTGGCGGGACTGCCTTGAGATAGAGCCCTGACACTTCCATCATGGAGTTCGACACGAGGCGAAAGAAAGCGCCGGAGGCTCTGTCCTTCTTCCCATTTTCGGCTTGGAGAGGAGCGTCCACGCTGCTTATTGATTCTACTGCCACATCGGCAGGTCGGCGAGTGAGCCGTCGATGAAAGTTTGGTGCCAGAGCTGGGTGGCGACTACGGCTGCAAGTCCCATTTCCATGGACAAGCGAGGTATGGATCCGACGCGCATCTGCTTGTAAGCCTGGACCCAGTGCCTCACCTCCGCCACGTCGAAGTAGCCCGTACGGCGGAGGGATTCCTCGCTGAGAAGCTGTTTGATGAATGCCGGTGCGGGATCGAGATGGAAGCTGTCGAGCGGGGCGCGGAAGATCACCTTGTGACGACGCGCTATTTCCTTCGGCAGCCAGCGTTCAGCCACGAGACGGAGCAGGTGCTTGTCCCGAAATCCCCGTAACTTCCACCGCGGGTGGAGTTTCGAAGTGAAATCAAACACCGCTTCGTCGAGAAACGGATAGCGCGCTTCGACCGAGGAATGCATGGCTACGCGGTCACCTTTTCCCTGGAGCAGATGCCCGGCCAGCGTCACTCGCGCACCCACCCACAGGCTTCGGTTGAGCGGATGCCAATGCTTCGCGCGTTTCACATCCATGCCGAGGTCGCCCCATGGATTTGTGTTCATCAGCACCTCGCGCATCGGTTCAGCATATAGCCTGAGTTTTGAAAGCGCCAACACGCCGTAGGAGTCGATCCAAGCGTTCGGCCCCCCCACGGTTTTCTCCAGTTGGCGCCTGAAATCCGCCGGATACTGGCGGGTTCCGCTCGCTCGAAGATAGCCGCGCCTTGCGGCATCGCTGAGTCGCAGCCCGGGAATCATGTCCAGCGCGGCCATGATTTTCGCAATCTTATACCACGGGTATCCAGCCAGCCATTCATCAGCCCCTTCACCTGTTAGGACGACTTTCTGACCATTCGCGTGGACCCGACCCGCGAGCTTTAACAAGGCCGCGCAGGACGTATCCACAACCGGCGACTCAGCCGCCTGGATCAACTGCGGATACATTTCCAGCGCATCGCTCGCGCGGAAATCCTGCACGATCGGCGGCTTCGTTCCGATGTGTTTCGCGGACTGGTTCGCGCCGCTCAGTTCGTCGAGCGAGGGGTCATCGACGCGAACGGTATAGGTATTGATCGCCGGGCCTTTGAGTTTGCACGCCATCGCCACGATCATGCTGGAGTCGAGGCCGCCTGATAGATAGGCCCCGACCGGCACGTCCGCCCGGAGGCGGCGGGCCACCGCATCGAGGAGGATCTGCTCGAATTCGTCCGCCAGCTTCACCGGATCGGTCTCGGGGTTTTCATCGCCTTCGTTAGGGAAATCCATGCGCCAATAAGCGTGCTTGCTGACCAGCGGCTCAGGCGTGCCTTCATTGCACGGGCTGATCTGAAGGTAGTGGCCGGGCGTCAGAAGCTGCACGCCTTCGAAGCAAGTCACCGGTCCGGGCATGGCAGCGAAGGTGAAAATCTGGTCAATCCCGCGCCTGTCCGCCTTCGCCGCCACCATTCCGGAGGCGAGCAGGCCTTTGATTTCCGAGGCAAAGAGCAGCCAATCGCCCTGTTTCGTCCAATACAGCGGGCTGATCCCGAACCGGTCCCGTCCAAGTGTCAACACGTGTCGCTTCACATCATACAGCGCGATCGCGAACTGCCCTCGCAAGCGCTCGAACATACCCTCGCGGCTCTCCTCCCAGAGGTGCGGAATGATCTCGGTGTCGCAGTGCGTGTGCAGACGGTGTCCCCGTGCCGTCAACTCCGCGCGTTTTTCGATGTGGTCGAACAGTTCGCCGTTGAAAACCACCTGCACGCTTCCATCCTCGTTGGACATCGGCTGCTGGCCATCCGCCAGTCCCACGATGCTTAGCCGCCGTGAGGCCATCGAGAGTCCGGGCACCCGCAGAAACCCCTCCTCATCAGGCCCGCGGTGGATCAATGCCTTGGCCATTCGCTCCACCACTCCCGCCGGCACCGCGCGCCTTCCCGCCAAGTCCATCACTCCTGCGATTCCGCACATGCCTTCTTTAACTAGTTCGGACTACCGGTTTGGCAATCGCGATCTCGATTCATTCCGCTGCGCCCGATCGCTGGAACTCGAAGGAATGCTTCCCGATCACAACGACGTTGCGGGGATCATTTCAAACGCCGGAAATCTTGGCTCAAATCGAGCTGGATCGACTCCGACGTTCCTGAAAATGTTTTTGACTTCGCCAATTTCAGCGAAGAAAACATCGGCACAACGGAATGCTCGAATTCGCTCCCGGTTTCGTAACCGACACAGCAAACCAGTAAATCGCCTCCCTCGCCTTCCACCCGAATCTGAATCCTGATCATGTCCGTCCTTCCGTCCCGCTTGCCCTCAGCATCTTCAGACTTAAAACCAAGAGAAACCGGCAGGGAGGACATCGCTATTATCGGGATTGGTTGCCGCTTTCCCGGTGGCGTCCATGATGCCGAATCATTCTGGAAACTGCTGGCCGAGGGCCGCGACGCGGTGTCCGAAGTGCCCGCCGACCGATGGAACGTGGAACGCTTTTACGACGCGGAGCATGGTGTGGCTGGCAAGTCGATCGCGAAGCGAGGCGGTTTCCTCGATCAAATCGATCAATTCGACCCGCAGTTTTTTGGAATTTCACCGCGCGAGGCTCCTTACATCGATCCACAGCAGCGGCTCCTTCTGGAGACCGCTTGGGAGGCGATCGAGGACGCGGGGCTGGTGTTGGACTTTGTAAATGGCACGGACATCGGCGTGTTCATGGGGGTTTCCCATAACGATTATCAAAACATCCAGGGTGGCAGCATGGACCGCAAGGGCATCAGCTCGCACTCGCCGACGGGAAGCGCGCACAGCATCGCTGCCAACCGGATTTCCTATTGCTTCAATCTCAGCGGTCCGAGCCTGTCGATGGACACAGCCTGTTCATCCGCGCTGACTGCGGTGCATCTTGCATGCGAATCGTTGCGTGCCGGGCGTTGCAAAATGGCGATGGCTGGTGGCGTGACGGTGATCATCACTCCGGACGGCTTCATCGGTTTTTCCCAGGCGGGCATGCTCTCGCCGGACGGTAAATGCAAGGCCTTCGCCGCCGAGGCCAATGGCTTTGTCCGTGGCGAAGGTGCGGGCATGGTGCTCCTGAAACCCCTTTTCCAAGCCATCGCGGACGGAGATTCGATCCATGGCGTGATCCTCGGCTCGGCTCTAAACCAGGACGGGCACACCAACGGGATTTCCCTCCCCAGCACCGAGGCGCAAGCCCGATTGGTGCGCGACGCTTGTGCCGACGCTGGAATTCAGCCGTCGGAAGTCGGCTTCGTGGAAGCCCACGGCACCGGCACTGCGGTGGGCGATCCCATCGAGGCGATCGCGCTGGCGGAAGCGCTCTGCGGCGAACGGGATTCTCCGCTGCCGATTGGCTCGGTGAAAACCAACCTCGGCCACTTGGAAACCGCTGCCGGCATCGTCGGTCTGATCAAGGGGATGCTCGTGCTCAAGCGTGGCCAGATTCCCCCCAGCCTCCATTTCGAAAACCCGAGCCCGCACATCGACATGGAGGGCTTGAAATTGCGCGTTCCTACGACGCTCGAAGCATTTCCCGACAACGGCGCACGCCGCATTGCAGGAGTGAACTCGTTCGGTTTCGGAGGAGCGAACGCTCACGTCATTCTGACCGAGCCTCCATCCGTTGCTCACAAACCAGCAGCGAATTTCCCGACGAACCGCTCGTGGCCGCTGGTGATTTCCGCGCGTTCCGAGGACGCGCTGAAAGCCACCGCCGCGCGTCTGGGTGACTGGATCGAGGCGCATGAACTGGGAAATGGAACATCTCCTGTCCTGCCGAAACTGACCTACACGCTCGGCGCACGCCGCAACCACCACACGTATCGCCTGACAGTGGTCGCCAGTTCGTCCACCGAGCTGACCGAAGAGCTCCGCGAGTTCGCTGCTGACTCGACGGTTGGCAAGGGGCGCGCATCGTTCACACCGCGTCCGGAATTCGCGCCGCGCATCGGTTTCGTCATGAGCGGCCAAGGTCCGCAGTGGTGGGGGATGGGCCGTGAGTTGATGCGCAACGAGCCGGTCTTCCGCGAGGTGATGGAAGCTTGCGAAACAGCGATGCGTCCTTACGCGGATTTCTCACTGCTTGAGGAACTGGGCCGCGACGAGGCGGATTCCCGGATGCAGCAAACCGAGATCGCCCAGCCGGCGATTTTCGCAATGCAACTCGCCTTGGTTGCGCTGTGGAAATCGGTCGGCGTGGAACCATGCGCCGTCGTCGGCCACAGCGTCGGCGAGGTTGCGGCGGCATATGTCGCGGGAATTCTCACATTGGAGGAGGCGGCGCGGGTAATCGTGCTGCGCGCCCGTTTCATGCATGAATGCGCCCGTGGCGAAGGCACGATGCTGGCGGTCAGTCTATCGGAAGAAGAAGCGCTGGCGTTGATCGCCCGCCACGACACGACTGTGAGCATCGCGGCTTTCAACGGCCCGCGCTCGTTGACTTTGGCCGGGGTTAAATCTTCGTTAGAGGCCATTCACGCCGAGCTTGAGCCGCAGAATGTCTTCGCCCGCTTCGTACGGGTGGACCATCCATATCACCATGCGATGATGCAACCGGCTGCGGATCGCCTGAACAAGGATCTGGCCGATATTTCACCGCAGGCGGAGACGCTGCCGTTCTTTAGCACCGTGACTGGTGAACGTTGCGCCGGTAAAGACTGCGTCGCCGCGCACTGGGGCAGAGGCATCCGGCAGTCGGTCCAATTTGTGAAAGCGATCGATTCGCTAACGGATTTCGGGGTCGACATCTGGTTGGAAATCGGCGCGCACCCGGCGCTGTCAATGTCGATCACGGAATGTCTCGCGGTGCATGGTCACAAGGGCCAGGTGACGGCATCCACCCGCCGCGAGCGAGAGCATGATTCTTTCCTGGAAGCCGCCATGGAGCTGCACAGGGGGGGAGTGGTTCTCGATTTTTCCGCGATGACGCCTTCACGCGAGTTGCTCACGTTGCCCGCCTATCCGTGGGACAAGTCCCGCTGGTGGCACGAGTGCGGCGAACTTCGCGATGCCCGTCTTGCGTCAGGTGGCCAGGGCTTGCTCGACTCCCGCCATCCACGCGCCACCCCGACGTGGACGACTCGTCTCGACAGCCGCCACGTGGCTTTCCTCAAGGATCACAAGGTGGACACGCACATCATTTTTCCTGCCGCGGCCTTTGTGGAAATGGCGCTGGAAGCCGGATTGCAGTTGTTCGAAGGACGTTCGTTCGCGATCGAGGATTTTGAGATCCGCCGCCCGCTGATCCTGCCGGAGCCCGCTTCGGCGATGATGATGGAACTCACCTACGAGCCAGCCGAGCGCACGTTCACGATCCAGAGCAAGTTCGACCAGGCCACTTCGTGGTCGGTGCATGTCGTTGGCTCGATGCGCAGCGAACGGACGGAATCATCCTTCGGGAATTCAACGCTCGAAGCGCCGGACGCCGATCTGGAATCGGAAGGCGTCGGCGCGTTTTACGGTCACATGAGCGATCTCGGCCTTCGCTACGGCGACGAGTTCAAGCCGATCCGCGAGCTTGCCGCAGGTGCCGGCAAATCGGCGGGCCGGGTTTCATTGTCTGAAGCCATCGCGTCCCGAGCCTCGGAATACGCGCTGCATCCGGTCCTGCTCGATGGTGCCTTGCAGGTGTTTTCCGCAGGAGCCAAAACGGTCGAGGACCGCAAGGCGAAGATGAAACTGCCGGTGCGTTTCGCGAGGATATTGTTCCTTCGCGCACCGGGGGCATCGACTCAAGTCCGTGCCAAAGTCCTTCATTTCAACGAGGAATTGATTGAAGGCCGCATCGGTCTTTATGATGAATCCGGCCGTCCGTGTGTTTTGGTGGATGGCTTCCGCGCGGTCAGCATGTCCGCCGTGCGCCGCGCCGGGGCCTCGGGTGGCAGCCGCGATTTGGTTTACCATGTCGATTGGGAACGCACCGGGCCGACTGTCGTTCCATCGCCGCGGCAACCGATCCCGTTGGCTCAAATCCGTGACGTCGCAAGCAAGGCGCTGGATGAAATCATCACGCTGCGTGGTCGTGACGAACTCGAATCGATGATGGCCTCGGAGGACGCTTTGGCCGCCGCACTCATCGCCAGCGGACTTCGTGAAATGGGCGTCTGCGGTGGGTTTTCCGCAGACTCGCTTGGCGTCGCCAAACCGATGCTTACCGTTTTCGGTCGCCTGATGGACAAACTCGCCAAGCGCGGCCTGCTCACGGCCAGCGGCGACGGCTACATCCCGACGGCGGCCTTCGCCACGCTGGCGGATGCGGCTCAGGAAAACCTTCGTGATTTCCTCACCAAGCATCCCGGGCATCTGCCGGAAGCGCTGCTCTGCGCCTCCACGTGCGGGGAATTCGGCGCGATCATCCGAGGCGAGAAGGACGCCGTGCAAGTGCTCTTCGGCGGGACTAACGCGGATTTGCTGGATCACTTCTACGGCGACGGACTTGTCTCCAGCCACTGGATGGCCAGCATCGGCTGCGCGGTGCAGGAAGCCGCGCGCAACCTGCCCGAGGGCCGCGGACTGAGGATTCTTGAAGTGGGTGCCGGCACCGGCGGCCTGGCCGCGCAAGTCCTGCCACTGCTGGATCGAGGCAACCACAGTTATACCTTCACCGATGTTTCAGCCGGATTCTTCTCCGCTGCCAGCCAGAAACTCGCGTGCTTCCCCGAGGTGGAATACAAGGTGCTGGACCTCGAAAAAACCACAGCCGATCTGGACTTCGAGCCCGGAACTTATGATTTCATTGTCGGCACCAACGTGATGCACGCCGTGGCCGACGTCCGGTCCACACTGGGAATGCTCCACGACCTGTTAGTCCCGGGCGGCACGCTGATGTTCATGGACGTTGCCACGCCGCAACTCTGGACCGAGTCGGTTTTCGGCCTGACTCAAGGCTGGTGGCATCTCACCGACCGCGATTTACGGCCGGATCAACCGTTGATGCAGCGCGCCCAGTGGGAATCCGCAATGAAGCAAGCCGGCTTTGCCGAAACCCTTTCGATGCCCGGTCTCCAAAGTCCGGAAGGCGAGGGACAGATCGGTCTGCTCGGCCGCAAAGATGGCCAAGCCGTGGCCGAAACTCCCGCCCCTGATTCGCCGGTCGAAGCGTCCTGGGTCATTTTCGCGGACGAGACGGGACTCGGTGATGAAATCGCCGCGCGGGTAGCCGCCGCTGGTTCGCGCTGCAGTATC
>CANBTO010000197.1 GCA_947372405.1 Verrucomicrobiaceae bacterium | reverse complement strand
GCTTCGCCCATCGTCACCCGCATTGCCCGCGAGGAAGGCGCCTTCGTCGTCGTCTTCGCGACCATGCCCTTCGCCTTCGAAGGTAAACGCCGGCGCGACCAGGCGGAGACCGCTCTCAACGAACTCGCTGTTCTATCAAATGCGCTGGTCACCTTCGACAACAACCGCATGGGTGAGCTCGTGCTTGCCAAGCAGGGCATTCACGAGGCCTTCACCGCCGCGGACCACATGATCTGCGAGTCGATCAAGGCCGTCATCCGCCTCGTCATCCGCCCGGGACTCATCAACGTCGGCCTGGACGACCTGATGAGCGCGCTGCGCACCAACCGCTCGCGCTGCCTCTTCGGTTCCGGCCTGGCAAGCGGCAAGGACCGTGCGACCAAAGCCTTGCGCAACGCCCTTTCCAGTCCGCTGCTCGATCAAGGTTCCTTGCTCAAGGACGCCCAGACCGTGCTCGTCCACCTCTGCGGCGGTGAGGACCTCACGCTGTTTGAAATCGAGCTGCTGATGCAGCGCCTGCAGAAGTTCGTGCCGGAAAAAGCCCACGTGCTGTTCGGCGCGGCCGTTGATCCGGCGATGGGTGATTCACTCTCGCTTACGCTCATCAGCGCCCTGCCCGAGGATTCGCTGGCCATGGCCCCGCGCGAGTCGTTGAGCCGAGCCTCCAGCGACAATCCTGTGCTTGATCCCAGCCAGGGCTTCACGCCACCCGCTGCGAAAAAGAAACCGGAACCCGAGCCGCTTCCGGATTTCGTCGCTCCTCCGGAACCCGAACCGGTTCCTGTCGAGGAACCCAAGCCAAAACCTCAGGCCAAGCCCCTGCCACAATCGGCAGCGGCCCCTGAAAAACCCGCTGCTGAGCCTCCAGCAGCTTCCACTCTCTCAAAGTTCAGACGCTCGCTGGCAAGTTCCGCCGCCGTCACACCCTCGTTGTTCGATGAGGAACGCCCCTTCGCCGAACCGGAGATTGCGGCCAGACCGGCGGCCTCAAACGAGCCGGAACCAAACGAGCCCGCCAAGCCTGCGGAACCCGAACCCTTCGTATCGGAGATGAAGACTTCGACGGTGGTCGTTGCCGAGTTCATCGCCAAGGAAATCGTCGAGCCGGATTCGTATGTCGAAGCCGAGCCGGATCCGCAGCCCATCGAGGAAGAGGACGATTTCAACATCCCGGGTCTGGAGTCATCCGGTTTCACCCCCATCCAGAAAAAACGTCCGCCGGAAGTCGCACCCTGGAGCAGTCCGAAATCCCGGCCCGAGCCTGAACCCGAAGCCACCGAAGCGCCGGCTTCGGGAGCCGAGACGCCGAAACTCAAGCTCGGCATCAAGCCCACCACCCCGCAGAGCGAACTCTCGCTCGATTCCACACCACGCGGCCGTTTCGAAGGAGAAAGCCCCAACGTCTTTGAAGGCGAGGACCTCGATCTCCCGCCATTCCTGCGGAAAAAGAAATAACCTTTCATGGACCCGCTCAACACCCACGAAATCCCCGACCACGTCACAATCATCACCGGCGAAGGCGGCTTGACCGCCTTCCGCGTGGACACCGCATGGAGCGAGGCGGAGATCTATCAGCACGGTGCCCACGTCACGCGTTTCCGTAAAAAGAACGAAGCCCCGCTGCTCTTCACGAGCGCCGCCAGCGAATATCAGGCGGACAAACCCATCCGTGGCGGAGTGCCTTTGATTTTCCCGTGGTTCGGCCCGCGCGAGGGCATGGCAGCCCATGGATTCGCGCGTCTTGCGGAATGGGAGTTATCCGAAACACGACTCATGCCGGATGGCTCGGTCCGCCTGCATTTCAGACTGCCCTGCGAGGACGAATTCGAGGTGGTTTTCATCATCACTGTCGCCAAGACGCTGACCATGGAATTCGCCGTCACCAACACCGGCTCCTCGGATTTCACCTTTGAAAGCTGCCTGCACACGTATTTCCAGACCGGTGACATCCACCGCATCGAAGTCGCCGGCCTCAAGGGCGCGGGTTATCTCGACTCCCTAACAGCCACGCGGCACGAGGAGACGGCGGAAACCATCCGCTTCACCGCCGAGACCGACCGGATCTATCAGGACACGGCCGCCACCATCGAGATCCACGATCCGGAACTGCGCCGCATCATCCGCATCCACAAATCCGGCTCAAACTCCACTGTCGTCTGGAACCCGTGGATCGATAAATCCAAACGCATGCCCGACTTCGGCGATGACGAATACCTGCACATGGTCTGCGTGGAATCCGGCAACGTGAAGGAAAACTCCATCACCCTGAAACCCGGCGAACAGTCGGTGATGGAAGTGGTCCTGGAAAGCCTGCCGCTGGGGTAAGCCGCATGGTTGTTAGACGCGGGTCCGCAAAGCCGCGGTTGAACCGTGAACCCCATCAATTGCCCTGTCCGGTTTTCACTAGATTGCCGGCGCCGGCGGCGATTAGATTGCCTGCACCGGCGGCGATCAGGGCACTGGTATTGGTCTGGGAGGTGAGGCCCGCGCCATCCTGGTTGATGAGCCCGGCTCCGTCCTGCGCGATCAAACTGCCGCCATCATTGCTGACAACACTTCCGCCATCATTGCTGACGACGCTGCCACCATCGTTGCTGACGACGCTGCCACCATCGTTGCTGATGACGCCGCCGCCATCGTTGCTGATCAGTTTCGCAAACGGTGGCAGCGGGAGCACGCCGGCACCCGCCGCGGAAGCTAACTGGCCCGGCAGCACCAACCCCAGACATGCGGCGGGAACAAGGGTCGTCGCCGGCGAGGTGGCCAGTGGAGCTAGGAGTTTTCCTTCCGCGCGGTGGGCAATCAAATAGGCTGCGGAGGTGCTGCCAATACCGACGGATGCCGCGGGACCCACATACACTCCGCGGGAGCGACCGAACGCGATTTTCGTCACGCCGCCGGTGCCCCGCGCTTGATACAAGTCCAGTGGCTCATTGACCACGACCCTGTCATTTCCCAGATCAATGATGGCAACCGGAGAGCCGCTCACCGTGAATAGAT
Source organism: Verrucomicrobiaceae bacterium (assembly GCA_947372405.1). Next base: position 5,557 of record CANBTO010000197.1, on the reverse strand, counting down.
GAAGCGTGTGACCGGTCACCGAAAACGTCGAGGAATTGGCGTTCACAGGAACCTCGTTGGACGCCACCACTCCGACCGGTGACGCAGTGACATCCAATTCACCGGCGTAATCCATCAGCACCCGGTCGTGCAAATCGGTGACCGGGACGTTCGCCTTGCCCGACGCCTTCAAGGTGTAGGTGATCGCCACCGCGGAATGGGCGGGAATGTAATCCCAGAAACATTCCAGATCCGTGCCGGGAACCGCCGAAACGCCGTCGACCACGAACTTCCCTTTGTAGGAACTGGTGTGCGTTTCAGAGACAAAGGTGGTGCCCTTCGGTTGCACGAACTGGAAATTGCAGGACGGAGTCCGGGTGTCGCCCGAGTTGAAAACCACGAAGCTGAACTCGATGTCGCCACCGGCTTTCACGACGGTCGGCGCGATTTTCAAAATGCCGATTTCCGGAACCGTGGGAATCGCGGGTGTCGCGGCAAGGTTCATTGACGCATCCGCCGCAAGGCTGGCAACGGCGCGATGGGCGGCTTTCACCCGCGGGATGGCGGCTTGCGCCGAGCGTGTCACCGGATGGGGATGGCTGGCGTTGACCACCGGATTGTCGTGGATCACCACATCCGCATCGCTGGCGGCACGGGTGAATGGACCGTTCTTCTGGATGACATCCGGGGTGATGATCACCTCCACCATCAGGTCGCCCTTTGCGTCTTTGTCCAAGGTGTCGAAATGAGCGGTGACGCTCTTGCCAGTGGAGAGCACCGGCAGAGGGGGCAGCTTGATGGATGAAGGCAGGGTCCGGATGATGCTGCCGGGCCAGTTCCCATCGCAGTTTTTCACCGGGTTCGCCACGAGTTTCACGAAGCGCGCCCGATAGAATGCGGTGTGCGATGGCAGCGGAACGACCAGATCGACGTTGGAAATCGCACCGCCGCTGAGATTTTCATAGTGAATGTAGTACCGGTCCATTCCCGGAATGAATGAAAGCGGGTTGTTCGGATCGGTCAGCGGCTTGGCATCAGGATCGGACGCATACACTTTGTCGAGCGCGGCGCGGGTGGCGGCGATGTCGGTGCTGACGTCGGGGTTGGGAAGCATCGGCCGGATGCGGGGCTGGGCAAAAGGCATCTTCGCACGGACTTCCAACGGACCGTTGAGGGTCAGTCCGCCGACCGAATGGGGCGAACTGGTGGTGTGTGCCGAAGAAGCCACAAGCTGGCCGGTGGATGGCGAAACCGCCGAGTCGGTGGTGAGAACACTGCCCTCCGCAGCGCCGCTCGCGACCTTGACCTGATACTGGAGGACCAGGAAATCATGCGGTGCGAGATGCAGGCCCTTGAACACCACATGCCGTCCGTCGAGTGTGCCTTCCGCGGTGGTAGGTTCTTGCAGAGCACTGGCGATGGCGCTGGCGGTCGTGTTGAGGATCTTCACACTGCCACTGATATAACTGGTGCTTGTAGGCATGGCGTCCTGGATATCGACATCCTCGGCCGCGGACTTGCCCTCGTTGGCGATCAAAAACAGATAGGTGACGATGTCGCCGGGTGCGACGGTGTCGACCACGTTGCCGAGGCCATCGTTGAGCGTGTCATTGGCGTCATTCTTGATGGACTTGGTGAATGCGAGCATCGGTCCGTTGCCGGCACTGCCGCTGAACTGGGTGGTCACCGGGGTTTTTCCGCCATAGGTGAGATCCGTCGAGTGATTCGGATTCTTGAGCCAATCATAGTATCGAGTGGAATAGGGATGAGCGATGGCATCCGTAAAATAGGTGGTGTTGGTGCCGTTGAGAAAGGCTGCACCGTAATCGAAAAGCGCGAGCTTCTGGCCGGACACTTCCGAGGGATCGACCCACTGGGCTTGGACCGTGACGATGACCGAAACGCTCTTCAATGCGGGGACACTGCCGAAATAAACCAGCACCTCGTCCGCGCTTCCCGGATGCGGGGCGAAGCCCCCCGTCGTGGTGCCGGCAGGGTCTTTCAGCGGCACGCCGTTGCTCATGCCGAATCCCACAAAGCGCGTGAACTCCGGAAGAGTGAACACCGCCGCGGCGGCGGTGGCGGCGGAGGGACTCAGGTTTTCAAGCTTGAGTGTGTAGTTGATATATTTTCCCGGAGCCACGGTGGTGACGTCCGGCGTCGCGGTGAAGCGCAGCGCGGACCGGACATCGACGGAGAGATTGGCGGCACCGCTGGAAAACCCGGTGGCACCCGCCACAGGCTGGCCGCTGGTGCTGGCGACCGCGTAGTTGTTAGGCAGGCCGATCTGTTGCACGTTCCGGACCTGGGGATGCAGGTGGACCTTCAGCTCGACGCTCTGGCTGTAGCCCGGCGCGAGATCCGCAACATCCCAAACGACTTTCGCATCGTTGGCGGTGGGCGAGGTGGGATTCACATAGTGTCCGTACGTCGTATTGAAAGTGAGGTTGTTTCCTGCTGGGGTGAACTGTTTGACCAGGTTGGTCTGGTCCTCGATATATCTCGGAACGGTCGCACTGACCTGAAGATGGTGTGCAGTGGCGGTGCCGGTGTTTTTCCAATGGAATTGATAAGTGATATCTCCGCCGATATAGGCGGTTTTTCCGGATGGATCGCCCGTCGTGGTGTCAGTGGCGGAAATGTCCAACACCGCGGATCCGGTTTCTCCGCCGCCAGACAACTGGAAGGTCGCATCAAACTGTCCGTCGTTGTTCGCGTAACCGCCGGGCACCCCGCCGCTGGTGGAACCGTCCGCGATGCCGAGGAACAGATTGCTCGCGGTCGCCGGAACGTTGAATTTCTGCGCCGTACCGTCGGCGGCAAGGCCATCGCCGATGAAAAACACCTGGCCAACCACCGGCGAGAGTTCCCGGAAATTGGTCGCGTTAGCAGCCGAAAAATCGAGCGTCGGCGGCGTGACGGAGGGCGCGGCGTTGCCAGCGAGGAACACGCCGACCAGCGCGCCGGTCGAGGATGCCTTGAACCCGGAAAGCCCGCCGGAAGTCGCGACGTTCACCGGGGCCTGATAGGTTCCACCATCCGGTCCGCTGGCACCCTGGCCACCGTTGTCGGTGCCGGCATCAATTCTAACAGCGCCAGCGACCTCGGCGAATGTGAGGATCCGGCCTGCGGCGGCCCGAAACGACGCCGAAGGAGGGAAGAATCCGTCCGTGGAACTTGCTGATGATGGCGCACGGAAAATGTTGCTGTTTCCTGTAATGACCCGCTCGTAGGGGCCGCCCGCCGTGCTGTCGGCCACATGCACTGCAAAAACTCCACTGTTGTTGGAGTTGCCGTTGTCAATCACTGCGAGAAACAGTCGCGTGGCAAACTGAGGCGCGTAAAAGTGGGCGGAAACGCCATCTCCTTGTCTGGCACCGATGAAGAATACCTGCCCGATCAACGGCGAATTGTAAGCGGTTGATGGATCGGCGGTGCCGCTTGCGGTGTAGTCGAGCCCGCCGGGAGCGCTTCCCGAGGGCGCCGCGTCACTGAGGAACACGCCGACCAGCGCGCCATCCGGACCTGCGTATGAGGCGATTCCATTGCTTGCGGCGTGGGATGTATCAACTCCGCCATTCGGCGTACCGGCTGCGATGCCACCCGCCGTGCCAACAGCGCCGGATGCTGAGATCAGCAGATCCTGCATGCCCGAAACCGGGATCGCCAAAGGAGCCTGTGCCGGAGCGGTGTCGCCATCCACCGCGGTGCCGACGGGTTGCCCCGCAAGATAGGGATTCGCAGTTCCCGACACTACTGCATCGACGCCATCTTTCGACACGGCTGCGATTTCAAAACTGCCAAGCGCGCGATCATACAGGCGGATTTCATCCAGCGCGCCTTTCCACTGGTGCAGACCATCGCGGTCGGAACCCAGACGAATCCCTTCGTTGAATGCGAACGAATCGAACGCGGTGCCGGTTGATGTGCTTTGCGGCGAGCCATCGACAATGACCCGCAGATCGAGCCCGCTGCGAGCCAGCAGGACATAGTGCCAGGCACCGGCAGTGATGGAAAAGGAAATGGGGGTTCCGCCATTGTTGGTCCCTACCTGATAGTGGCCGCCACCGGCCGCCGTGTAGCGCACCTCCCAATAATTCGTGCCTTTGTTGAAGTTGTATTGTCCGCCCACCTGCGCACCGTCCATCTGCGGCGCGGCGGCGGTCGCGTTGTCCTTCATCCAGAAGCCGATGGTGAACGACTGCTGCATGAACCAGTCGCCGAGATCCAGATGTTTGTCCACGCCGTCAAACGAGAATCCCTGCTTGGATTTGCCGGTTTCATAGGCGGAGTTGCCCACGCCGTAATCGCCCACGTTGGCCGCATGGTGGTTCGGCGAGATGTCCGCTCCGCTTCCGTTGGCTGGATAATATGCCAGCGGTTCGTTGGTTTGTCCGAAGACGGTGGCGCAGCCAATGGCAATGACGCATGCGAGGTATTTTGGAATAATGAGTATGTAAGGTGAGCGGAAACCGCGTGAAAGCCACCTGACGAAACAAGTTCCAAAGAGGCACCGGATCGGGAGGGGACCGGCACGGCACACCTCAAGTTGAGGTGCGGTTAAACGGATCTATTCGACCGTGACCGTAAACGATTGCCCGTAGTTAGCAAGACTTGATTGGAACATGGCACCGGTTCAATCGAGTATAGGGGTGAAGTCGGCAACTTAAGTTCGCACTTCCCAAGGTCCCGCGATCTTGAAAAATCGGTGGTGCCAAGCGAGTATCCCAACGTCGATGCCATCATCCATCAACCGCCGCCGCTTTCTCTGGACCACGGGTGTCGCCGGCGTCGGGCTTGCCCCGATCATCCGCTCACAGACCGCCAAGCCGGCCGTCTCACCGAATTCAAAACTGCGCGTGCTTTCGATCGGCGTGGTGGGAACCATCGGCAGGACGGATTTGAAAAACGTCTCGATGCACCCTGCGGTGGAGATCAGCGGGCTGTGCGATGTGGACTCAAACTCGCTGGCAAGCGCCGCGAAGGAACATCCGGGAGCGTTCACCTGCCGTGATTACCGCGAGGCGTTTTCGAAATACGGTGACAAGTTCGACGCGGTGATCGTTTCCACGCCGGATCACAGCCACGCGCCGATCATGATCACCGCGCTGGCGCATCACAAACATGTCTATGGCCAGAAACCGCTGGTCCACCAGCTTGAGGAACTGGCTTTGATGGAAAAAGCCATCGCCGCGCGACCGGAGCTGGTGACGCAGCTCGGCAACCAGCGTATGGCCAACGCCGGTCGGCGCGCCGCCGTGGAAATCCTCCGCACCGGTGCCCTCGGAAAGGCGGTGGACGCCCACGTCTGGGTGAACTCGCCGAACGAACGCGAATATTTCAACTTCGACCGCGTGATCGGTCCGGCGGTTCCTCCACCCGCGAATCTCGACTGGAACCTATGGCTCTGCGCCTGCCCGGAGACTCCTTATCACGATGGCATCGCGCCGGTCGTCTGGCGCTCGTGGTGGGAATACGGCAGCAATGGCATGGGCGACTGGGGTTGCCATGTGCTCGACGTGCTCTTCCTCGCCTACCGCGAACTGATGTCGCCCGTCGCCGTGCAGACCCACTGCGT
>CANBTO010000196.1 GCA_947372405.1 Verrucomicrobiaceae bacterium | reverse complement strand
TCCGGTCCAGTTCCTCATCGCCAAACTCAAGGCGGAAAAACATTGAAAAACGCGCCGCTTGCGCGGCTATGGCAATAGCAACAAAGGATAGAGGTAGGAACGGGGCAACTCAATGCCCCGTTCTTACCTCTATCCGTTGATTTACGGTGGGGACGTTTAGCCACCTCACTTCGAATCCTGATAGTCCTTCTCTCCGGGTTCCGGCACTTCCTTGAGGATTTTCGCGATGATGTCATCGACATCCACACCCTCGGAATCCGCGGCGAAGCTGGTGAACATGCGGTGGCGCAGCACCGGCAACGCGGCGAGGCGGACGTCGTTGCAGTTCACCACCAGGCTGCCGCGCATGACCGCGCCGGCCTTGGCGGCCATGAGGAGATACTGGGTGGCGCGGGGGCCGGCTCCGCAATGGATCCATTTCCTAACAGCCTCGGGTGCGCGCGGATCGCCCGGGCGGGTGGCGCGCGCGAGACGGGTGGCGTATTTCACGACATGTTTGGAAACCGGCAGCCGTCTGACGAGTTTCTGGAGCAGCAGGATTTCCTCTCCGCTCATGCGTTTCACGAGTTCCACCGAGCGGTCCGAGGTGGTGCTTTCGGCGATCTCCTCCTCCTCGGCCTCGCTCGGGTAATCGACGCGCAGGCTGAACATGAAGCGGTCGAGCTGGGCCTCGGGCAGCGGATAGGTGCCTTCCTGTTCCAGCGGGTTCTGCGTGGCGAGCACGAAGAACGGCGGTGCGAGCGGATAGGTCTCGCCGGAGGCGGTGACGTGGCTTTCCTGCATCGCTTCAAGCAGCGCGGCCTGGGTTTTGGGCGGCGTGCGGTTGATTTCATCGGCTAACAGAATATTGGTGAACACCGGCCCGCGGATGAAGCGGTAGTTCTTGCGCCCGGTAGCCTCGTCCACTTCGAGCACATCGGTGCCGGTGATGTCGGTGGGCATCAGGTCCGGAGTGAACTGGATGCGGCGGAAACGAAGGTCCAGCACCTCCGCCAGCGTGCGGATCATCAGCGTCTTCGCCAGGCCGGGCAGACCGATCATCAGCACGTGGCCGCGGGACACCAGCGCCAGCATCAGGCTGTGGAGAATCTCCTTCTGGCCGACGATGGCCTTGCCCATTTCCTCGATCACGCCTTCGAGACGCGGAATGAGCACGCGGAGCTGGGCCGCGGTTTCCTCCGCCACATCGTCCGCGGGTGCTCCGTGCTCCGTAGACTGGCCATGGTCGAGATGCACGGTGCCGGGACCGGATTTGTTGGCATCCGCCTCCTCCAGCACCATCACCTCGCTGGCGATCCTGATCTTGTCCCCCAGGTGGAGAACGCGCGGCCACTCGATGCGCTCGCCGTTCACGAAGGTGCCGTTCACGCTGCCGAGATCGCGCACGGACCAGACGCCCTTGTCCTCGGTCAACTCCGCGTGATGGCGAGAGGCACCGGTTTCCGGCGAGAGAATGATGCGGTTGTCCTCCGCACGGCCGATGGTGACCGGCGGGGATTCGAGGATGGCGATCAGACCGGAATCCATGCCGTTGCTGACTCTCAGTTGTTTTGCGGAGCTCATGTTTCAATGTTTCGTTAGATCGATGTCGCCGGTGTCGCGCGGAGCGCCGGCCACGCGGAGTCCGCCGAGCGCGGGCAGGAACCGGTGTGTTAGAAACGGAATGCCTTTGATGGGAGGGGTTTCCTCGCGATAGAGGTGCCGCGTTTTGACCATCTGCCATTCGTCATCCGCTTCGTGCAGTTCGATGATTTCCAGCCGCCGCAGGCAGGCGTCGATTTTCTCACCGGAGCCGCGGAGGATCTGACCGTCACGGATACGCTCGACGAATGCGAGAGCCACTCCGTCATCAATGCCCGTGCGGTGGGTGAGACGACGGTTGAAAAACGAATCCGCCTTGGCCACGCCGGCCTCAAGATGCGCCTCGCGGTCCCCGGCAAGCTTCGTTTCCGTGCCCAGTCCGATTCCCTCGATGACCTGGTTGTCCTTGGTGACAAAGACCAGGTCGAAGCGCCCGACGGGGAGTTTCTCAAATCGGAAACCCATGCCATCCGCGGTGATTACCGCAAGGTAAACACGCGTGCGGTCACGTTCGACGGCGATGGCGTGCGTGAGCGCCGCTCCACTCACCTTGCCGGAAATCGCGCCGGTGTCCGCCTCCGCCGGTTTGGTATAAATTCGGCCGGGACCATCCGCACGGACGGTCGGAGACAAGGACAGCGCCAGCAGGAAGATCAGGATTTTGCAGCCCATTGTTTCGCATCCTCCGCGCGTTCGTGTTTCGGATAGTCCTTCACCAGATCGTTCCATATTTTCCGGGCCTCTTCCTTGCTGCCGAGTTCGTAAAGCGCCCTGCCCTTCCAGAACAGGACGTCGATCTCCTCGGGTGCGCCGGGACGGATCTTCTGGCTGGTTTCCAGATCCTGCAGCGCGCGTTTCCAATCACAGCCGAGGAACATCACCCGCGCGCGCCAATACAACTGGTCGCTCTCGATCTTCGCCGCAGGTCGCACGCGCTCCCACTCGTCCAGCTTGGCGCGCGCCTCGTCGAGATGACCGGCTGCCAGCAGTTCGTCGATGGCCAGCGAGTGCGAGCGATCCAGAACCGGACCTTTTCTAGCAGACGCTTCCGGGTCCGGCACCGCCTCGGAGAAACAACGCGCGGCGTCGTCGGTCCGGCCGGCCAGCAGATAGTAGTCCCCCAGCCGGATCCTCGCCATGGTTGACAGATTCCTGTCTGTGTTTTTCGCACACCTTTCGGCAAGAGCCACGACCATCGGGTCCTTCAGGGCGAACACCCGCAGATCCAATTCCAACAATTCCGCCTCGCGTCCCATCGCCGAGCGCGCCGCCGGCGACAATGCGAGCAACCGGTCCAGCGCGGCTTGCGGATCACGTTTCGCAAGTTCGCGGATGGCCATGGTCATTGCGGATTTCCACTGACCGCCGTCCGGCTTCGCTACGGCAAGCCAAGCCTCCGCCCAGCGGGACGCCGCGGTGGCAGGCAGGAACGACTCCGCCAGCACGAAGCCCGCCTTGCGCGACGGCTCGGGCAGTGAGGCAGGCTCCTCCTTCTCCAGCAACGCGGTGAAATACTCCAACTGCTTGTCATCGTTGACCGATGCCGCCTGCATGTCCTGCGGCAAGGTGATCGTTCGTTTTCCCTCGATCACCCGCGGGCCGTTGCGCAGACGCACGATCACACCCACCGGATCCAGGCTCATCCAGACGCGTTTGTTTTCACCGCCATGATCCACACGCCCGTCCGGCCACTGCCATTCGACCTGCCAGCCTTCACTGGGTGCGGCGATGAAACCTCTCAAGCCCACATACCATTCGCCACCATAACCGAGATAGTTCCCGACCGCCAGTTCACCTAACGGAACCGGCGATCCATCGCTGGATTCGATGGATCCCGCATGGGTAATGCCTGGATGGACCCACGCCTCGGCAGGAATGCTTCCGAGTTTTCCGCCTTTTTCCCAACCCAACGCCATCGCCGCCGGTGGATCGACCACGGCATGACAATACTCCACGCTTGAGAAGCCCTTGCTGGTGGTGACCGCCGCCACCGGCACCTTGCGCGGATCTAGCGGCGGCGGCTGGTTCTTCTGCCATTTGAGCACGGCCTTGCCATCGATCGTCACATAGGACGAGTCATCGGAAAGCGTGTAGAACTTCATCGCGCCGCCCGCAGCGGTTTTCAACAGACCGGAATAACGTGTTAGAAAATGGCTGGATTCCCCGAACGGATTACCGCCATGGAAAATCTGCGGCACGAAGGCCATGCCGTCCACCGAAGGTGATTTTTTCCATGCGGCCAGCCAGCCTGCGTAAGTCATGATGTCCGAGCCTTCGGGCAAGCGCCGCGTTTCCATCAGCAGGCTGGGTTTCGCCGACCACGAGCGCATCTGCCGCGAGGTGGTTCCTCCGAAATAAAGCGTGGCTGCGGCATCACCGGCGGGCATCGACTCGGCGAGCATCAACAAGCTGCGGCCGGGTCCGCGCCAGACGCCGTCGAGAGCGATCTCCTTGCCATCCGCACCTAACAAAACCACGTCCCGCATGTCCGGTCGTCCGGCACCGAAATCCGGCAGGCGGATCTCCCATCCCGCCTGCGGCGCGTCAGGAGCAGCCCCCGCTTTCAGCACCACTCGGTATGGCGCGCCTTGAACAGCCCAGTCCTTGAGCGCGGCGCCCGACGTCGCGCAAACCGCGCAGCAGGACCATGCGGTGAGTTGTAGAAGTATGCGGATCATGGTGTGTCCAATGCGCGGAAATAATCGTCAACCGTCTGCTGGAATCCGGCGGGCACCGCGACATCCGCGCCACCCGGCATGCGTTTCTCACCGACGAAACGGTTGCCACCACTTTCCAACACCTTCACATCATTTGTGGTCGCGTTGTCCCCCACCTTGCGCAGACCCGCCACGATGCGCTTGTGCAGCGCCTCGTAGTCGGCGAGACGGCCGGATTTCAACGCCTCGTGGGATTCGTCCATGAGCTTCGCCACCTCGGACATCGGTCCGGTCCGCAGATAGAACAAACGCGCCGTGGCATAACTCTTCGCCGCCTGTTGCGAGAGCAGCGCCTGCTCTGCGGCCAGCGCGTTGTTGAGCATCTGGTCCGGCGCGTTCACCGAGCGCAGCGGGGAATCCCCGGTCATGCCGGTGCGCTGGCTCGCGCCACCCGCCTTGCCGCCGCCGGTAGCCTTCGCGTCCGCGGGCGGACCGTCATCCTCCACCTGTCCCTTCTGCATCGGATCGTTGGTGCGTCGGGCGTCGATGGAACTGCCCTCCAGGTGATCGGCCTTCTTGTTGACCATCTCGCCGCTGGACATCCCCTCGCGACCGCCGCTGGAACGGCCGGTCTGCTCGTTTTTGTTAGGCGGGGTGTTGCCGGACTTGCCCTGCGCGTTGAATCCCGGCATCGGCCCGTCCGCCACCTCCCAGCCGTTGGCCGGATTGGTGGCGAACGCCTGGTTGGATGCAGCGTCCTGAACCTGCTCGTCGAGCCCTTCCTGTTTTTTGAGCAGATCCCCGACGAGGTCGGTGAACGAATCCGGCAAGGGCAGGTTTGGAATCTCCGGCATTTCCGTTAGATCGAAGTTCTCCATCAGCCATTTCGTGGTCTCGTTCTTGTCCGGCAGCCACATCTCCATGTCCGCCGCGGTCTTGGCGGCCTTTTCCAGCGCGTCGAGCAGGCTTTCCTCCTTCTGCACGGCGATTTCCGATGGTTTCAACTGGCCTGCCGCGGCCTGCTCCGCATCCTGCTGGATCACGTCTTCGAATATCTTCGTCAGTTCCTGCTTCAGCTCGTCCATTGGTTTCAACTCGGGAAGCGCGTGGGCGTCCGTGAGCATCTGCTCGATGAGCTTTTCAAGCTCGGCCTTCTTGGCGGCGAGTTCCTTCGCCTGAGAGACATCCTCCGGACTGAACTCATTCTTGGCGGCCAGTTCCTTGCTCTTCTCGACCACCGCTTTCTGCTGCTCCACCAGCGCGTCGAGTTTTCCGCGCAGCTCCGCAGCGGCCTCCTTCATCGCCTCCGCCTTGTCACCGGCGGTGGTCCGCTGGGAGGTGTTGAGCAGTTCAAGAATGCGGGCGAGATCCACCAGCACCTGCCTGCTGGCTTTGGTGGCATCAGGAAACTCCTCGCGCTCGATCTTTTCCGCGCATCCCACCATCTGCTCGTAGATCTTCGTTTCTCCCATCAGTGCTGCGGCCTTTTTCAAGACCACGCGGAAGGCGGCATCGCCGATGGATGCGCTCAACGAGCCGTCCGCCAGCGCCTTGGTGACGGCGCGTGACTCGTCCGCCAGCGCATCCTGATCCGCGGACATCGCGGACCCCTCGCCCTTCACGGCTTTCTGCATCCGCTCGTGCAGGGCCTTCTGGCGGTTGTACAAAGCCTCCACCCGACCTATCAGATCACGGATGGCCGCACCGCCCGCCTCGTCCTTGAGATCGGCGGGCAGGCTTTTCAAGCGGGCGAGGATCAAGGTTTCCAGCGCCTCGCCCTTGGCAAGCGGAGCATTCCGCGCTTCGGACTTCGCGGCAAGGGCGTCACTCAAGGCCTGCACCGCCTTGGGCATTTCGTTGGAAACGAGCGCGGCCAGCACCTCGCGCCATGCGGTGGTGCCTGCGGGCGTGGCCGCCACAAGTTTTCCTGCGGCCTCCTGAATCCGCAACTGCCGCTCCGTGATGGCTGCCAGATCTCCATGTTCCGCAACAGCCGCATGTTGCAAGGTCGCACGGGTGGCGTCGAGGTTGGTCTGTTGGAAACGGATCAGATCCTCCAAGCCACCCAGCGTCTCACCCTGACGGTTTTCCGTCGCGCGCTGCAACTCCTCCTTCGTGACGATGCGCACCACCAGCATGCGCGAAAGCGTCCTCCCGGGGCCAGTCACGTCATTGGCATCACTGGCGGCCACGCAGAACCACGCTTCGTTCTCCTCCTTGCCAACCCACCGCGAAAGCTGGATGTCCAGTGTGTTCTTGAAAACGGCGGCACCCGGCTTCCAGGCCTGAATCACCTTCGCGTCGGGCTTTTCAGGCGTGCCGCGACATGCGCTTACCTCCGCCAATCCATAATCATCGCTGGCCTCGAAGGAGAGCCGCAGCCACGCGTCTCTTGTTAGAAGAACCTCCTCCTCGCCCGTCGGCTGGATCAGGCGGATGCGCGGAGCCTCGTCCGGTTTCACGTTGAACGTCACGCGCGACTGGTCGGTCAAGTCGGATGCATCCGTCCATCTGGCGGACCAGACATGGTTCGTTGTCAGGCGGCCGGTGAGTTTCCAGTCCTCGGGATTTCCGTTGTTGGACGGCTTCGCATCATCGTGCTCCACTAACAGCTCTTTCAATCCACGGTCGAAATGCCAGTCGAGGGTCACGTCCGATCCGGCGGGGATCGCGGGCCATGCCACGCCGTCAGCCACCTTCACCGGCTGGAGCTTCGTGTAGGCGGGCGGCGCGAAGGCAAGCTGGCGCGTCAAAATCCTCGCCGGCAGGCGCACTTCGATTTTCCGTTCGAACGAACGCGCGTCTCCCGCCTCGAACGCATACTTCCCGCCGTCCATCCATTTGCGTTCCACCGCCCATTCCATCGACTGGCCGATCCGCTCCGCCACCTGCCGCTCCACTTCCCCGCCATCCTTGGCAACCACCAGCCAGACCTGCGCGGGCGCTTCGCCGTCGAGCTTCACCTTCATCGTTAGAACCGTGCCACGCGCCACCACCCTGTCACCCGGCGAAACCTCAAGAACCCGCGTTTTCGTGACCGGCGCGATCTCGCTGGCGGGCATCAGCACCCGGCCCAGCCGCTGCCGGAATTCATTCGGATGCAGCAGGAAAAACCCGCAACCTAACAGGACAAGGGTGCCGGCCGCGGCCGCGGAGCGACGCAGGCGTCTCCAGTCATACACTCTCCTCCATTCAATTCCGCGCCAGTGACCCGCGAGTTCGCCTAACAAGACACCCCGCCACTGCGAGCCGCCTTCCAGCGAGCGGTCGAGCTGCACCGCGTTGACCAGCGCGTTGTCCGTCCGCCCGGTCGCGGATTCGAGCCTGCGCGCCAGGGCGGCGTCATCCGGATGGGACATCCAGGATTTCAAGGCGCGGGCCAAGGCAAGCACCAGAGGCAGGGCGAAGGCCGTGAAACCGACCCATCTGCCCGCCGCCCCGAAGCGCAGCCGCGAATCCGCTAACAGCCACGCCGCCAGCACCAGGCCCGCCACCACCAGGCCGAGCGAAAGGGCGGTGAATCCGCGCCCGATCTTCAAGGCTCTGCCAGCGCGTCTGAGGATCGCGCGCGGAGACTCGCGGTCGGCATCGGAGGATGGTGGATTGGAAGTCACCGTTGGCGTTTACGGGCTTGCGGATTCCTTTTATTCGCCTTGTTTCGCTGCCACGCGTACAAGTTTGAAGTTGGAGAAATAAGATTTACCTGCGGCCTGTGTCGCGGCGTAGCTCACCACCTTCACCGAGATGAATTCCGGTTTCACGTCCTTGCCCGCCACGGTGACGGTTTCAGGCACCTTGAATTCCCGGCCCGCCGTGGTCCACTGCTTCGAGCGGCCGGGCGGCGACGGCACCTGCGCGCGGTAACACATGATCAACGCGGGTCTGCCATCCTTGGGTGCCTTGCGGAAAATCGTGCGTTTCTGGTCCGGAACCGGGTCCGCGCACCATGCCTCCGCGTGGATCTTCGCGCCGAAATCCCAGGTCATGCAGTCCACGTCCACCCGGTAGGTGGCACCGGGTTCCACCGCCACGGGCACGCTCTCGATCTTGCCGCCCTGGTTTCCCGCGATGCCCGGCGGCAGATCCAGCATCACCGCCTTGCGGCCGCCCGCCTCGCTCGGCGTTGCCATTTTCACGTAGGCCGCGTTGCCCTTGTAAAACTCCTCGTCCGGGAAATCCACGAGCCATCCCTTCAGCGGTTCCTTGCCCTCGAATCCGCCGTTTGGCAGCAGGTTCGTCTGCTGGCCCCATGCCATGACGGACATGAGCGGGATCGAAAACACACCTGCAAAGATGGATCGGTGGAAATTCATGGCGGAGAAGGATTCGGGAGGTG
>CANBTO010000195.1 GCA_947372405.1 Verrucomicrobiaceae bacterium | reverse complement strand
CCAGTCCGCTCTGGACTTGCGGGAGCGGGAAAGCTGCCTTTCACTTCACGCATGACACGTCCCGACGGCCGCAAGAACGATCAACTCCGCCCGATTTCCTTCATCCCGAACGTGGCTCCCTACGCCACCGGCTCGGTGCTCGTTTCCTTCGGCGACACGCGCGTGATCTGCTCCGCCACCATCGAGGAGGACGTGCCGCGCTGGATGCGCGCCCAACGCGTCGAAGGTGGCTGGCTCACCGCGGAATACTCGATGCTTCCCTACTCGACGCTGGAGCGGAAACAGCGCGACATCACCCGCGGCAAAATCGACGGCCGTTCTTCCGAGATCCAGCGGCTCATCGGCCGCGCGCTACGAGCGGTGGTGGATCTCAAGAAGATCGGCCAGCGCACCGTGTGGATCGACTGCGACGTGCTGCAGGCCGACGGCGGCACGCGCACCGCGTCCATCACCGGCGGCTGCGTGGCCATGGCCATCGCGTTCAATAAACTTTTCGCCGAAGGGAAACTGAAGGACTTTCCGATCAAGAAACTCGTCGCCGCCGTTTCCGCCGGAGTTTATCAGGGCGAGCCGGTGCTCGATCTCAATTACCCGGAGGACAAGGACGCGTCGGTGGACTTCAATGTCGTGATGACCGAGACGCTCGACTTCGTGGAAGTCCAGGGCAGCGGCGAGGAAGCCGTGTTCTCATCCGCGGAGATGACCGCCATGCTCGAACTCTCGCGCAAGGGCGTTTCCGAAATCATCTCGATGCAGAAAGCCGCCATCCTCACCGCCGACCGCGCGGCCCCTGCGGATCTGGCGTCGCTTGCAGCGGCGTTCAGCCGTTAGAGATTACTGTTCATGCGCGCGTGCCGCGCGAGGCTACTGGTGCTTTGCCGAGTCCCGGTATTCGCGCGGCGAACAATGGGCGTGCTGGCGGAACACGCTGGCAAAATAGGCGCTGGAGACGAAGCCGCAGGTCAGCGCGATGTCCGTGATGGACTGCCTGCGCCCGGCTAACAACAGCTTGGCCTTTTCCACCCGCAAACGCTGCAGGTATTCCATTGGGGAAAGATTGGTGAGCTTGCGGCAATGGTGGGCGAATCGGGTGCGCGCGAGACCGGATTTCTCCGCCATCCGTTCCAGCGTCCACGGTTCATGCAGCTCGTTTTTCAGGCGCTCGAGAAACATCGCCACGCTCCGTTCGCCGAGCATCAGCGAGGATTTGCGGCGGGGATTCTGCGCGCGCAGCAGTTCCAGCAGGCAGACCAACACCTCGTTGGCCAGCAGGGTCAATCGCGATGCCGGCAACGGGCTGGAGCGGGGGTTTTCTAACAGTTGCCCGATATCGGCGAAACAGCGGCTGATTTCAGGCGTTCCTGGCCAGACCGGGTGTTCGTTCTCACGCAGCAAGGTGGTGAGGTCCTTGATGTCTGCCGGAGCAAGAACCAACCATGGCGGCCATTTCCATATCTGGTGGGGTTGGCGCACCCCCACGTCCAGGATCAACCAATAGAGGCGGCTGGCGGCGACGTCCGGATTGCCCACACTGTGCGGTTGCCAGGGGCGCGTGATCGTGAGATGCCCCGGTGACAAGGGATGGGAGTGTCCATCGACGACAAAGCCGAGACTGCCATTGGACAGGTATGTGATCTCGATGCCTTCGTTGCGATGCTCGCCGAGCCCCCACTTCTGATCGTGCGCCGCATCCCAGAAACCCATGCTGCAAACCTGGGACAACATCCCGTCTGGCATGCGGCGTCCCGGATAGCTGCCGCGCACCAAGGCTTCCAGACGCATCTCGCCCGCGGCCACCGCCGCCACCAGAGGATCGCAGGTGTCGGCGCGGTGCGTTTCGTCGTTGCCGTGGAAAATGGCGGAGCGTCGGCTGATGTTTCAATATTTACCACTGGGCGGGAGCGAAAGACAAACCAGAAAACCCGCCCGTATCGTTAAGCAACCTTCACAGCGCCCACTCTCATGGCCAGGTTCAAAATCTCCCTCAACATGGAGTTCTGCCGTTCGGCGGACCAATCGTTTGAAGCCGGTGTGAGGATCGCCTCGGAACTCGGCTACCGCTGGATCGAACCGATGGTCCACACCGGTTGGGAACTGCTCAGCGAGGTGAATTATTTCCATTCGTTCTCGATGGAGGAGGATCCGCTGTTGATGAAGGAAATCTGCGACCGATACGGCATGAAGGTTTCCAGCCTCTCGGCGCATTCGCCCTTGATGAAACCCGAGGCGGCGGTGGACCGCCTGACCCGTGCCGCAGTGCTCGCGTCGTTTGTTGGCTGCGATTTTCTGAACTCCGATGAAATGGTCAAACCCGGGTGGATGGACGACGCCTTCGCACATGACACGATGCGCTACACGCTCACACGCGTGGCGCAGGTTTGCGCGCGACACAGAAAGTATCTCTGCATCGAACCGCACGGCGTTTACACCAAAACCACCGACGGCCTGCTCAAGATCGTGAACCTGGTGGACTCACCATGGATCCAGATCAACTGGGACACCGGCAACAGTTATCTCGCCGGCATCGAGGATCCTTACGAGGGACTGGAGAAAGTCCGCGACCGCGTCCATCACATCCATGCCAAGGACATCTCAATGGCCCACAGCGCCGAGGAGCGCGGCAAGGTCACCGGCACGCCGGTCGGTTGTGCCTGTGGCGAGGGCGTCGTGGATTGGGAACGCGTGGCGGAAATCATGGAACCGGTGGACCGGGAGATTTTCCTCAGCGTGGAATGTGGAAAAATCGACGAGGCTGGGCGCAGTATCTCTTACCTGAACAAGGCCCTGGCCAAGTGGCTTGCCTGACATTCTTCCTCTCTTCGTGACCACCGGTATTCGTCGAAATCCCACTCACCCAAACCACCACGGCCTTCCTCGTATGAACGCGCATGAAAAATACCAACAACGCCTGAGCCGGTATCTGACCGCGATGCGCAACGAAAAACCGGATTGCGTGCCGATCCGGCCGTTTGTCGCGGAGTTCACCGCCAAGGTGGCGGGTTTCACCAATCAGGAAGTCAGCCACGATTACGAAAAGGCATTTGCCGCCGCGCGCACCTGCGCGAGTTTGTTTGATTGGGATGCGGTCGTCGGCAACATGGTCTATGTCTGGACGGGACTCACCCAGGCACTGACCACCCGCTATTATGCCGTTCCGGGCATCGACGTTCCTGCCAAATCCGGCTTTCAATATCTTGAACCCTCCGAAGGCAATGAGTTCATGCGGGAGGACGAATACGATCATCTGATCGATGATCCGACGGATTTCCTGTTGAACGTCTGGCTGCCGCGGACCTTGCGGGATGTTCCGGCACCGGGGGAACCCGCCACTTCGCGTGGTCATCAGGCGTTGATCAAGGGAGCGATGGCCATGTCCCAATACTTCAATGCTTTCGGAGACCAGCATGCCCGCCTCATCAACGAGTGCGGCACCGTGCCCGCCATTTGCGGTATCCTCAAATCCCCGTTTGATATCATTGCCGACAAACTGCGCGGATATGTCGGGTTGTCCATCGACATGGCGGAACAACCGGCGAAGGTCTTGGCCGCCGCCGAGGCGCTGATGCCCCACATGTATCATGTGGCGCTGGCCACCGCGGACCCGCAGAAGCAGGTTCCCATCGGTTTTTGGATGCACCGGGGCTGCGTGCCGTTCATCACTCCCCCGCAGTTTCACTCGCATTACTGGCCGACCCTCAAGCCCATCATTGAGAACTTGTGGGCGCACGGCCACCAGACGCTCTTTTATGCCGAGGGCAACTGGGACTATCATCTCGATTCATTCGCCGAACTGCCGGACGCCAGCATCGTCTATCATGTGGACCGCGGCGACTTGTTTGCGACCCACCGCAAGCTCGGCCACAAGTTCTGCCTGAGCGGCGGGGTTCCCAATACGTTGCTGAGTTACGGGACTCAGGACGCGGTGAGGGCCTGCTGCAAACGCATCATCGATGAAGTGGCAAAGGATGGCGGATACATCATGGATGCCAGCGCGATCATGCAGGATGACACGTCGATCGAGAACATGCACGCCCTCACCGACTTCACCCGGGAGTATGGCATCTATTCCGCAGCGGCAAGTTCAGTGAGCGCCGCCCCGCTGCGCCCGTGTGATGGCAGGGAAGCCGCCAGCCAGCAGTCCGTCTCGCCCATCCCGTCCTTTCACGGAACACCTGGCACGGTCCGGCCATGGTCGCAAAAACGGACCGAGCTTCCGGTTGGCATCGAAAACGAGCCACTGCTCGAACGCATCTGGACCCAAACCGACGCACAGGCATACATGTTCGTCTATCAGTGCCTGCTTTCTTTCTAACCAAAACACCATGAAACATCCAATGGTTTCGTTACTGATCATGGCCTTTTTGGCCATTGACTCAGCCGCGGAAACCCCGCCGCTGGTTCCGTTGCGCGCTGCGGACGGGCCGGTGGTCGCGCTGTGGCAGAAGGTGCCCAACCCAAACAAGCCGTACATCGCGCAATTGTTCGCGCCGGGTGAAAAGCCTGTTCCTTTGCTGGCGGATTCTCCGCCGGACCATTTCCACCACCACGGGCTGATGTTCGCCCTCCGCGCGGATGATACGGATTTCTGGGCTGAGAAGGACATCAACAATGCAGGACGTCAGGAGCTGACGGAAACCGTTGCCGCGCCAGCGGGTGATGGCTTCGCGCAGCGGCTGCGCTGGCTCGCCACGGACGGCACGCCATTGCTTGATGAATCCCGCCAGGTGCGGGTGCGTGTCACAGGCAAGGGTGCGGATGCCGTGCACTGGCTGGATTGGCAATCCACACTCACCCCGGCAGCGGGACGCGAGGCCGTGCGTTTGTCGGGATCGCAATACTTCGGCTTGGGCATGCGCTTTTTACCGGAGTGGGCCATCCATGGTGAATTCATCTGGTCGGATGCCGCCACCCCGCCTGCGATCGGTGGGGAAAGAGTCTCCCCCGGTGACTGGTGCGCGGTCCGTTGCGTGATCGAAGGACGGCCGGTGACCGTGCTGATGCTCGCCCACACCGCCAATCCGCGACCGGGAGAATGGTTCACGATGAGCAAACCGTTTTGTTATCTATCCGCAACGCTCAACCTGAAGAACGAGCCCTTCACACTGGCCAAGGGCCAAAGCTGGACCCTGCGCTACAGTCTTGCGGTGCTTTCCATTCCGTCGGACCACACCCGTCTGGCAAACATCGCCTCAGCTTGGAAAGACTCCAACCCATTTGCCACTTCAGAAACATCGAATCCTGCAAAACCATGAACTTCCTAACAGAAAAATCGCATGTCATTTCCAGTTCCCGCCGACGGTTTATCAAGAATACCATTGGAGCCAGCACGGTATTCGCTGTCCCTAATATCCTGACGCGCCCGTTGTTCGGAGCCCCCTCCGCCAATGGAATCGTCAATGTCGGGCTGATCGGTTGCGGCAACATCGGCAACTACCACCGGTCAAATCTCGGGCATATCAAGGACGTGCGGATCATCGCCGTGGCCGATGCATACCGCAGCCGAAGGAACCAGTTCGCAGCGGAACTGAATGCCCAATACGGTGAAACCAGTCTCGTCAAGGCACATGAGGATTTCCGGGAAATCCTTGCGCGCCCGGACATCGACGCTGTCATGATCGGAGCTCATGACAATTGGCACACGCCGATGGCCATCGCGGCGATAAAGGCGGGCAAGGACGTCTATTGCCAGAAGCCCCTCGCTCTGAATTTTTCGCTGACCAAGCTGCTCAGGCAAACCGCGCTGGAAACCAAGCGGGTCTTCCAGTTCGGCACCCAGTTCCGGTCCTCGGCCAGATACCGCCAGATGGTCCGTCTTGTTAGAAACGGATATATTGGGAAACTTGAGAAGATGTATGTGTGGAGCCGCGGAGTGAAATGGGATGCCGGCAACTATCATGTCAAACCCTATGGCAGCAACCAGGAGATCCCGGTGCCGGAGGATCTCGACTTCGATGCCTGGATGGGTCCTGCCGAAATGGTCCCTTACACCGCGGACCGCTGCACCAACTGGGGTGGCTATCATTGTCCCGAAACCTCGCTCGGATTCATCGCAGGCTGCGCGGTCCACGAGCTCGGCCTGGCGCAGTGGGGCAACAAGTCCGACCATACAAGTCCGGTCCGTTATGAAGGCACGGGTTCGGTTCCACAGGAAGGCATCTACCGCACCCTCGAAACATGGGATGTGAACTGCGATTATGACAACGGCGTGAAGATGCGCCTGATGGAGGTGTCCAAGGCCGAAGCGGTTTTCACCGGTATGCCTGAATTCGGCGGGAAATACAACAAGCTTGGCTTTGACGGCGTCATCTTCATGGGGACTGAGGGCTGGATCACCGATGCCAACGGCTTCGGCGCCCATGACCGCGAGATCTGGCGGACCAAATTCAAGGATGACGACGAGGATTTCGCGCCTGCCACCGAGCACGTCCTCAATTTCATCGAGTGCGTGAAATCCAGAAAGGAAACCATGTGTCCCGTCGAGATGGCGATCCGCACGGACACCATCTGCCATCTCGCCAATGCCGCAGCCATCCTCAAGCGACCCATCACTTGGGATCCGGCGAAGGAGGAAATCATAGGTGACGCGGATGCGACCAAGATGCTCAGCCGACCGGTGCGCGAAAAATGGAAGGTCTGGTGAATCCGGAGTCCTTTACTTCATCAAATTCATGAACTCCACCGATCCGACACCTGATGGCCTGTTAGGCCGTCGCCAGTTCCTGCGCACCACTGCCGCCACGCTCGCACTGGCCGGCCTAACAGGCCGTGTCCGCGCCACACCCGCCTCCGTATGGCGCATGCGGCTGGCGTTTTCCTCGGTCATGTTGGCGGAGCTGCCCATCGAGGATGTCTGCGCAAGGGTCGCCAAACTCGGCTTCGAGGCGATCGACATCTGGTGCCCCTTCGACCGCTGCAAACACCTCGCCGATGTAGCTGAACGACTTGGCCCCGAGGGATTGAAGGAACTGCTCGACAAACACAAACTCGCGTTGGCCAGCTTCACCACTTACTGTGCCAAGATGGAGACAGTCGGGTTTCCCGCGTATGCGGATTTCATCGGAAAATTCGGCGGTGGCGTGGTCGTGCGAGAGTCGCAATACATGCAGGTCAAACCCGGAGAACTCACCACGGCGATGCGCAGGTTCTTCGAGGAACTCAAGCCGCAGATCGAAAAAGCCGCCGAAACCAAGGTGCGGCTGGCCATCGAAAACCATGGCGACGCCCTGCTCTGCACGCCCGACTCGTTCAAGGCCTTCGTGGATCTCAACCCCGCGCCCCAACACGTGGGTTTGGGCATTGCACCCTTCCATCTGCAGAACATCAAGGCTTCGGTCGAGGAGGTGATCCGCACCGCCGGTTCACAATTGCTCTTTTTCTATGCATGGCAGTCAGCCGATGGGATGAACCAACTGCCCGGTCACGGTCCGGCGGATTTTGTCCCCTGGCTCAAGACGCTGGCGGAGATCAACTATCAGGGATTCGTAAATCCCTTCATGCACGGCCACCCGACGCCGGATGAGCTGTGCGCAGGCGTGGACAAAGCCCGCAGCTATCTGAAGGAATGCCACACACGAGCCATCGGCTGACATGACCTAACATCAATCGTCCTCGTCCTTCGCGCCTTTCACACGGACCTTGCCGCGGAGCTTGGCTTCGATGAAGGAGTCGAGGTCGCCGTCCATGGTGGCCTGGATGTTGTTGGTTTCCTCGCCGGTGCGGAGATCGAGCACTTTCTGATAGGGC
This sequence comes from Verrucomicrobiaceae bacterium, assembly GCA_947372405.1. The sequence goes on along the minus strand of CANBTO010000195.1, from coordinate 839 downwards.
TGGAAGACATAGGAGCGGATCTGGTTGCCCCACGAGACGTCGCCTTTCTCGCCATAGGCGCGGTCGGCTTCGGATTTCTGTTTGTCCTCCTCGATGGTGTAAAGTTTCGCCTTGAGGATCTCGAAGGCGAGTTCGCGGTTCTGGCCTTGCGTGCGCGCGGCGGTGGAGCGGATGAGGATGCCGGTGGGAAGGTGGCGCAGAATGACGGCGGTCTCCACCTTGTTGACGTTCTGGCCGCCCTTGCCGCCGGAGCGCGTGGTGGTGATCTCGATGTCCTTTTCGTTGATCTCGATGTTGATTTCCTTCGAGACTTCCGGTGTGGCGTCGATGGATGCGAAAGAGGTGTGGCGCTTCGCGTTCGAGTCGAAGGGCGAGATTCTAACAAGGCGGTGGACGCCACGTTCGTTCTTCAGGAAACCGTAGGCGTAGTCGCCGGTGATTTTCAACGTCGCGGTGCGCAGGCCGGCCTCGTCGCCATCCTGCCAGTCGAGGGTTTCCACGGTGTAGCCCTTGCTCTCGGCCCAGCGGGTGTACATGCGGTGGAGCATCTGCGCCCAGTCGCAGGCCTCGGTGCCGCCCGCGCCGGCGGAGATGACGAGGAAGCAGGGGGAGATGTCGCTCGGTTGGTCGAGCAAGGTGAGGAGTTCGTAGGAGCGGATGTCGGTCTCCAGGGACTTGGCATTGTGGATCGCCTCACGGGCGAGATCGGCGTCGTCAAATTCCTTGGCCAGCAAAACGCCTTCATCGATGTCCGCCACGCGGGATTCGAGTTTGAGGAACGATTCGAGTTTTTTCTTCAGGCCGGCCGCCTTGGAGCTGATCGAGCGGGCCTTGTCCGT
>CANBTO010000194.1 GCA_947372405.1 Verrucomicrobiaceae bacterium | reverse complement strand
CCAGCATCCCGTCCTCCGGCGCGCCCTCCAACACCACCTCCCGCATGAGCGCGAGCCGGTCGCATTCCGGCAAGCCGCCAAGGAAGGTGTTCACCGCGGCGTTCGATCCCGGGTCCGGCCCGGCCACCAGGATCCGCTCTAACAACGGGATGCCTTCCAGCCAGCGCGCGGCCTCGTGCAGCGTCTCGAACTGCTCGCCTAACAAATGCTGCGCACCCGCGGATGAAAGCGCGAGATGACACATGAAGGCGACGATCCGGTGCATCGGCGTCGGCACCGCCGGCGGGATTTCCTCCGCGCCCGGTTCGCTACGCTCCCGCGCTGGCCGCTGCGGCTTGGATTTGAGGCGGGCGATCTCCTGGCGCAGCGCCGTCGAGGAGGTCTGCAGGTGCGCCACCACCGAGTTGATCTGGTTTTCGCGTGACGCCACATCACCCATCAAGGCAAGGATGTCGGCGCATTCCGTTAGAGCGGCGGTCCGTCCGGCGGCGGAATCAAGAATGCCCTGGGCACGCGCATGTTCGAGTTTGAAATCGAAGAACTCCTTGGCATTGGCCAGCAAGCCGCGGAACGCCTCCACTCCATGGCTTTTCAAGTAGGTGTCCGGATCATCGCCCGCAGGCATGCAGACCACCCGCATCGAGAGCCCTTCGGGAGCCAGCTCGCGGAACAGCCGCTCGGAAGCCGCGACGCCCGCCTTGTCGGAATCATAACAGGCCAGCACATGGCTGGTGTAGCGCTTCAGCAGCTTGGCATGCTCGCGGGTGAACGCCGTGCCAAGCGGCGCGAGCGCGTGGTCGATCCCCTGTTCGTGACATGAGATCACGTCGAGCTGCCCTTCACACAGCAGCGCGGCCTTTTCCTTGAGGATGGGTTTCTTCGCACGGTCCAGCGCGAAGAGTGTTTTGGATTTGCGGAACACGAAGGTCTCCGGCGAGTTCACGTATTTTCCGCTGTTTTTGTTCTCGCGGAGTTGGCGTCCGCTGAAGGCGATCACATCGCCGATCTCGTTGCGGATCGGAAACATCAGGCGGTCGAGGAATCTAACAAACAAGCCCGACGCCGGATTGTTCTCGTCGCGCAGGTTGCATATGCCGGAGTCCTTGAGCTCGCGGCCGGTGAATTTCCGCGAACGCGCCCAATCGAGAAACACCCGCGGGTTCTCCGGCATCCAGCCGACCGTCCAGTTGGCCGCCATTTCACGACCGAAACCACGGGACTTCAGGTAATCACGCGCATGCTCGGCCTCAGGAGCTTTGAGCAGAAGCTGGTGGAAATACTCCGCCGCCTCGCGGTGAAGGTCTAACAAACGGCCCTTGCTCCGGCGTTTCTGGTCGGCCTCAGGGTCGGCCTCCTCCTCACGGATCTGCACGCCGCAGCGACCCGCAAGTTTCCGCACCGCCTCCATGAACGGCAGATTCTCGTAGTCCCGCACAAACGAGATCGCATCCCCGCCCTTGCCGCAACCGAAGCAATGAAACGACTGCCGCGCCGGGTTGACGTAGAACGACGGCGTCTTCTCGTTGTGAAACGGGCAGTTCGCCCGGAACTGCGCGCCAGCACGCTTCAAGGGCACGTAGGAGTTGATCAGATCGACGATGTCCGTCGAACTGAGAACCTGTTCAATGCTTTCCTTGGGGATGGTGGCCACGGTTTCCGCTTCGCCGGAACGATAAGCCCGCCAATGCGCCCGACAAAACCGCAAAAACCAAAAATCCACGCCGAAGCACCGAAGTGCTTGCCAAGCACCACCCAGTCGCTCCATTCTGCCGGCCGGCCGCCTCCTAGTGGCCCTCCGGAAAGCGCGCTTAGCTCAGTGGTAGAGCACATCCTTCACACGGATGGGGTCGCAGGTTCGAACCCTGCAGCGCGCACCATTTGCCCACATGCAACAAGGCCCGCCAGAGCGCGATCCGAGCTGGCAATCCTTAGACTCCCCACCAATACCTGCATTGAACGATGCGCTCAGCAGCCAGGGCACCGAGGCCATCTACCAGCTGGTCACATCGTCATTGGTTCCTGGTTTCCGGTCAGGGCCATCACTCCATACCGCCACGCGACGACCTTTGAGAGTGGTGCTGCCCCCAGTTGATTGTGGGACCGTGACAATCGCATCGTTATTGAGATCCAAAACGACGTGGTATGGACCACCCCATGGATCGTAAAGGCCTTCGATATCATCCCCATTTTGACTATAGATAAGACCGTTTTTCTTCTCCTTTCCTTCCCTGGCTGAAAGGAACCTGATAGAGCGCGGGTTGCGCATCATGGGACCGCTGCTTTCGGACCCCAATAACGCCTTGAGAAATTCCATGTCCGTGTCGGTTTTCACCACAGCATCCACTTCACCTGCCTTTGGCATGGTGCCGTATTCTACGACGAAATTGTTTACTGCGGATTCAAGTGCCACTTCGGTGGCGAGCGTGATGGTTTTTTTGGCTTTTTGAATGGCGGCATTGCCCGCGGCAAATCCAGCGGTGGCGAGAAGAGCCATAAGAACCGTGGTGAAGTAACCCATAATCAATCCGGCCATTGCCATGCTTTTCCCTTGAATGACTTCGCCGGACTTTTTGATTTGGCTGAGTGCCATGTGACCGGTGATGATGGCAGGGATTCCGGTCACAGGGCCAAGAACAAATCCGCAAATGCCGCAGACCAAACTAGCGGTGGCTAGTCCGGAAGATTGAGTCTGAACTTGAGTTGGAATGGCTTGGGGCTGGTTCATGTGTCCCGGTATTGTAAAAACCCGCTCAATCAATGAACGGAACCCTAGGGCACTTCTCGGCCCGCATCCAGCTAAAATCACGCATGCGTCTGCCGTGGCGCTTCAGCCCGCCCCCTTTCACGCTTGCGCGATCCCGGAGGCACATGGCAGCGGCTGCTTGCCAGTTCCTCAAGCGCTGTCTCTTTTTTCATGCAGGCAAAACTTTGCGGTTCATCACGATCACCGTCTGCCCGGCAATCCCCGGCTGTTGCTCCGCTGGAAATTCGATAGAATCCGCTCATCCGCAGCGTGATCAAATCCGTCAACCTGGTCGCACTCCATGCGCCGCATTACTCATTTCATGAAATCCAACCGATTCCTCATCCATCTCGCCGGTACGCTTGTCGTGACGTGCCTCGCTTTACCGGCCGAGGACGCGCCATCCGGTTTGTTGTGCGACCTCCTCACCGAACCGGAAAAATGCGTGATCACCGAGCCGCGACCGGATTTCGGCTGGATCGTCAACTCCAGTCTAACAGCGGATCGGCAGAGCGCCTACCGGATTCTCGTAGCATCCTCCGCCTCACTGCTGGAAAAGGAAACCGGAGACCTGTGGGACTCCGGCAAGGTCGCCTCGCCGCAGTCGATCAACGTGATCTATGGCGGCAAGCCACTCGCGGCGAACTCGTCTTACTGGTGGTGTGTCCGCACCTGGAACAAGGACGGACATCCCTCGTCCCTCAGCAAGCCGCAGCGCTTCAATACCGGCGAGTTCAAGCGCCCTGACAAAAAGTGGCCCGGCGAGAGCCGTTGGATCGAGTTGGACGATGACTCCGGCCACAAGAACTGGACCTTCGAGGACCGGCCGCCTGTCACCTTCCATCCGATTCCAGCCGCCCGCGTCGAGGCCAGACCCGACGGCAGCTGGTTTCTCGATTTCGGCAAAGCCGCCTTCTCCACCCTCGAACTCACCATTTCCTGGACGCCGGCCTCGCCGACCGTCACCGAGTGCGTGATCCAGGTGGCCGTAGGCGAAAAATCCAAGGGCAGCACCGTCGACCCGACACCAGGCGGCGGCATCATTTACCGCAAGGTGCCGCTCACGATCCAGCCCGGCAAGCGGTCCTACACCCTGCAACTGCCGCGCTTCGTCCCGCATTTCCCTCACAGCCAGGCGATGCCTGCACAACTGCCCGACGTCGTGCCCTTCCGCTACTGCGAACTGATGCCGGGGATGGAAAAGATCACCGTGGAGTCGCCCAAACAACTCGCGCTGTGGGTGGACTTCGACGCCAACGCATCCTCGTTCACCAGCTCTAACAAAGCTCTCAACGATGTCTATGATCTCTGCCGCTATTCCGTGAAGGTGAACACCTTCAATGGCGATTACTCCGCCAGCGAACGTGAACGCATGATGTATGAGGCGGACAGCCACATCCACCAGATGAGTCATTACGCCGTGGACCGTGCCTTCGCCACCGCGCGCTACACCAGTGAAAACATGATCTTCCATGCGTCCTGGCCCACCGAGTGGATTTCCCACAGCATCTTCATGGCGTGGGCCGACTACCTTCACACCGGCAACAGCCGCTCGATGGCACGCTACTATCAGGAACTCCAGCCCAAGACCATGCTCGCACTCGCGGGACCCGACGGACTCATCAGCACCCGCACCGGCCTGCAAAACAAGGAGTTCTTTCAATCCATCCACTTCAACAACGGCCCCCTCAAGGACATCGTGGACTGGCCCAGGGGCGAAGCGGACGGTTATGATTTCAAGGACTACAACACCGTCGTCAACGCCTGCCACTTCAAGTCCCTCGTGGACATGGCGAAAATCGCCGAGGTCCTCAACAAGCAGGATGACGCAAAAAACTACCGCCAGCGCGCCGAACAGGTCATGGCCGCCATCAACTCGAAGATGTTCGACTCCAAGCGCGGCCTCTATGTCGATGGCATCGGTTCCAGCCACGCCTCGCTGCACGCCAACCTGTTTCCGCTCGCCTTCGGGCTGGTTCCTGAAAAGCACCGCAAAACCGTCGTCGATTTCATCAAATCCCGGGGCATGGCATGCAGCGTCTATCCCACCATCTATCTGTTGGAAGCGCTCTACGACGCCGGCGAGGAGCAGGCGGCGCTGGACCTGATGACTTCTAACAGCGACCGGAGCTGGCTCAACATGATCCGTGTCGGCTCGACTGTCACCACCGAGGCCTGGGACATCAAATACAAGAAAAACAGCGGCTGGACCCACGCCTGGAGTTCCGCTCCGGCACAGATCCTTCCACGCAAGCTCATCGGCATCGAGCCGCTGGAACCCGGATTCGGCAAGGTGCGCATCCAGCCCCGCCCCGGCAATCTCAGCTATGCCAGCGCGCGCCTGCCTACCATCCGCGGCTTCATCGACGCCGGGTTCAAGCGCGAGGCATCAGGTAACTTCGAACTCAATGTCACGCTGCCCGCCAACATGACCGCCGAAGTCTCGCTGCCGGACCTCGGCAGCAAATCGGATGAGTTGAACCTGGATGGAAGTTCCGTCAAAGGCCGCCTCGCCGACGGGCGAGTCTTGTTAGACAACCTCGGTTCCGGCACCCACCGCGTCATCCGCCGCGGCGGGAAATGATTCCTGACGGATGGATCTCTTCAGACACGCGAATCACATGGCGCGGTCCTGAGGATTGTCAGGAGTTCAAGCTTCAGCTTGCTCATCAACTTGTCTCCATCAGAGGCACGGTAAACCGTGAACTCCGGGCCATTTCTCGATGGCGTCCGCCGCTGGGATCTTGGATATATCCTTTGGCACTGGGCCTGTCGCTAGATCAAACAAGAGGCTTCGAGACCCAGAGCATTGGCGGTTTTCCTGACGTGGCCGGTGTTGAACTTGCGCTCGCCACGGAGAAGGCGTGATGCGGTTGAGCGGTCGATGCCGATGAGCCGGCCCCACTCGGTGGCGGTCATGCCGATGTTTTCGAGATGAGCGGCGAGAAACTCATGCGGGGGCAGATGGCGAAGAGCTTCTTGGTTTGCGGATTCGTAGGCATCAGCCAGCTCGGCGAGGGTTTCGAGGTAGTCGGATTGATCGGCGTTGAGCGGGTGGCCGGCCATGAGGTCGATGATCGCGGTGACGGCATCGAGTTCGATATCATCATGCAGTTTGCGCGGCAGGTGCAGGCGGCAGAGGGCTTCGTAGGATTTCGGCAACTTGGCGAAACTGGGGAGGGTTGGCTTGGTGGCTTTCATCGGTTCAGAGGTCGTTTTTCCAGCGGTCTTTACTGTATTCGGCATGGGTGAGTATTTTCAGGATAAAGATGCTGCGGGTGTTATAATGGATGGCGGTGATCAGGCGATGGTGGTTGCCCGCAATGTTGAAGATAGTGACGGTTTTGGAACTGCCGACTGTGACGAGATCCGCATAGGGAAGAACTTTTCGAACGTCGGCGATGGATTGCCACTTGGCGGCGGAGGCTACGGTGATCCATGCGGCGAGATTGGCGGCGGCGTTGGGATGTAGCTTGGCATAGTCGTGGATGCGGCGCTTGGTGATGATTCTCATTCGGAAACCTGTTGTCAAATTAGCAACACAGTCGGGGGCAGTCAAGCTGCGAGTTCATGCTTCAGCTTGCTCATCAGCTTGTCTCCATGATGGACCCGCCTTCGCCGGGCTATGACGCGGCATGCTGGAACAGCATGTTCAAGCCACTATTTCCTCAAGGAATCCAGCCGAACACCCGGAACAGTTTCACCATCGCATAGCCGACGAGACCGGCGGCGGGAAGCGTCAGGATCCAGGCCCAGATGATCCGCTCGACGAGGGAGAATTTCAGCGCGTTGAATCGTTTGGCGCAGCCGACGCCCATGATGGCGGTGGTCACGCTGTGGGTGGTGGAAACCGTCATGCCGAGGCTGCCGGTCACTGCCAGCAAGGTGGCGGCGGTGGTTTCCGCGGCGAAGCCATGGACGGGCTGGAGTTTCACCATCTTGTGGCCGAGCGTCTTGATGATGCGCCAGCCACCGGCCATGGTGCCCGCCGCCATGGTGAGCGAGCAGATGACCTTGATCCACACGGGCACGTCGGGAGATAGGTCCTTCACCTTGCCTGCGGCGGAGACCAGCGGGTTCTTGCCGGCCTTGGTGGCCGAGGCGATCTCGCCACCGAGAGTCTTCTCCCAGTGGTTAGGTTTGGCCGCCACCATGGGACCGAGGATCGGGAGTTTGGTGATCAGGCGAGCTTCCTCCGCAATGACAATTTCCTGATGGGTGGCGGAAGCCAGCGCGGCCACACGCGCGGCGGATGCGGAGTCTCCCTGAATCTCGTGGGTCTTGGCGGCGAGGGTCAGGAACGCCTCTCGGAACTCACCGCTGGAAATGATCTGCGCTTCTTTTTCGAGCGTCTCGGCAGCACCACGGATTTGCTCCGGGGTGGACTCCGGATTCAGAAGGTGTTTGATGCTTTGCTCGGAAGCCATCGACTTGTCCATGCGCAGGAAGCCAAGCCAGTTGGGAAGAGCCGTGAAACTGCCGGTGGCGGTGGCCGTCACCAGCGCGAGGGTGATCACCCCCATGGTTTTCTGGGCGTCCGCAAGACCGTGGGCGAATCCCATGAAACCCGCACTGAAAATCTGCGCCTTGCCGAAAAAGCGGTTCACGAACCGCGGCTTCGCATTCCGCAACACGGCATACAGCAGCCCCATGACCAACATTCCGCCGAAGAATCCGATGATCGGCGAGGTGATCATTGGCACGACCACCTTGTTCAACACCCCTTCCATCACGACCTTGCCATCCTTGACCTTCTCCACCGACCAGATGATCGCCTTCCAGTTGTCATGAGAGCTGGCCACTGCGGCACCGCAGATCCCGCCAACCAGCGCGTGGGTGGAGCTCGATGGCAGCCCGAACCACCAGGTGAGAAGGTTCCAGACGATCCCGCCTAACAGCGCACAGACGATCACCATCGGCGAGACAAACTGCGAATCCACCAGCCCCGAGGAAACCGTCTTGGCGACGGCATGGCCGGCCAGCGCGCCGATCAGGTTGGTGATTGCTGCCATTAGAATGGCCTGCCGCGGCGTAAGCACCTTGGTGCCCACGATCGTCGCGATCGAATTGGCCGTGTCGTGAAAGCCGTTGATGTACTCGAAGACGAGGGCGATGAAAACCACCAGAAAAATGATGCCGAGAGTCATGCGGGTCCGGCCTCAGGAGTTTTTCAAAACAATCTGCGAAACGACGTTGCAGGCGTCCCGACAGCGGTCGATCACTTTTTCCAGCAGGTCGTAGAGATCCCGCATGGCCATCGCCTTGATCGGGTCGATCGACCCGGAATAGATCTCCTTGAGGTAACCCAGCACCAACTGGTCGGCGCGGCCTTCGAGTTCCTGCATCTTGTCGTTTTCCGCCTTGATGTCCTCCAGCTTCGGACTCTTGGGCAGCATGTCCACCATCCGGACGACCACGGCGGCCGCCTCCTGGGCGATGGCCATCTGCGGCGCGAAATCGGTGGCGGAAACCAGCCGGTGCATGATCTCGTAGCGCTCGCCGAATTTCTCGACGGTCTTGGGGATCCGGTAAAGCGCCCGCGACAGGGCCTCGATGTCCTCACGCTCCAGCGCCGTGATGAAGACCTTCACGAGTTCCTCGCTGATGGTTTCCGCGTTCTTCTTCTCGTTGCGCCGCGCCACCGCCAGCTCCGCGAGCGACACGTTGCCGTTCGATTCCTTCAGCATCCTTGACAGCGCCTCGATGCTCTGGTGAGCCGACTTGGCGCTGGCCGAGAGGAGTTCAAAGAACCGGTCCTTCTTTCCAAATATCTGTGCTAGTGAAATCACGGCCCGAATATGGACATTCCCCTCCCCCGGGCAATCAAAAGTCACTCTATCCGAAAAGTGCGGTCAGA
>CANBTO010000193.1 GCA_947372405.1 Verrucomicrobiaceae bacterium | reverse complement strand
CCAGGCCATGGCCTCAACCGTGCTCTCCGCATGGCCCGAGGCGGAGGTTTTAAAAAGCGGTCTCCACCGCATAGCCGAGCTCGAGTCCGCCTGGAGCACGGGGCTGGCGAAACTGGAGCGGCTTCCCAAGGACGACGACGACGCGGCTGTGGCAGCAAGTTTCAGCGATGCGCTCAACCGGCTATTTCTGATAGATCGTGAACTCTCGGCGACAAGACAACGCTTTCTCGAAGGCATCGAGGATTTCCCCAAGCTTCGCGGGCCACTGGAAGCCGTATCCGCGACAATCCGCCGCCTGCAGCGCGTATCCGACCGCCTGCGCATGGTGGAGGAGCCGGAAAAATTCCCCGAACAGGCCGATCTCGCCCGTCTGCGCGACTCCAAGGCGGAAATCCAGACTCTCCGCCAGCGCGCGGACGAACTGGTGGACAAGGTGCTCGCCGGGAAAGAGGCCATCGACGCGGCTCTGGCCGGCGTGGTGGACAATTATTCGCCCGAACGCATCGATCCCGTGGACCGTGCGATCCTGCGCCTGGCCACCTATGAGATCATGCATGCCTCCACTCCCGACAAGGTGGCGATCAACGAGGCGATCGAGCTGGCCAAACGTTTCGGCACCAGTGATTCCCAGCGCTTCGTCAACGGCGTGCTGGACCGCATCGCCAAACAGGCCGGCGCGGGTTCGGAAAGCACCGGCGTTTTGTAATTGGTGATCCGGTGCGCGTCGTCCATAAGACGGCGCGAAAACCACCATGCGCTATCCGACGAGATTCCAACAGAAAACGCTTTGGAACGCCGCAACCGGCGTCTCCATCCTGATACTCGGAGTTCTGTTAGTCGGGCTGGTCTGGCTGACAGGCATGGTGTTTGGCTATCTCCAGCCGGTCCTCGTTCCACTGCTGGTGGCAGGCATCATCGCCTACGTTCTGGACCCGGTGGTTCGTTTGTTAGAAAAACGCGGAATGAGCCGCCTGTGGTCGGTGGTCACCGTTTTCGCGTCCATGCTGATTGTCGCCACCCTTCTCGTAGCGGCGGTGATTCCCGGCATCCAGCGCGGCAGGAGCACCTTGCAGACCATGCTCCCGGCTTCACGGCCGGCAGCTCCCGCAAATCCATCCGCGGATTCCGGGGACGCGGATGACACGCGGCAACTCGGTTCCGCACTCGCGCGGGAACTGAGGGAACTGCGGAAAAACCACAAGGACGGCGCCATCGGCTGGCTGCTCACCGAAACCAATGACCAGGGTGAAGCGGTCGCCTCCACGGACCAGGCGAACGATGACCTGACACTCGACTCGTTCTCGCGCAGCCGGGGTGGGCGCATGCTTTTCGAATACAAGGGTGCGATCTTCAAAACCGGCCGCGAGTGGCTGCAGGCCGGATCCACAAGGATTCTGGGGTTCATCGGGCTGGTGATCGGCATGATCATGGTGCCGGTCTATCTGTTTTTCTTTCTCAAGGAGTCCGCCGCGATCCGCGACCACTGGCATGATTACGTGCCGCTGAAATCGTCCAGATTCAAAACGGAGCTGGTAGAGACTCTTCAGGAAATCAACGGCTACCTTGTCTCGTTCTTCCGCGGGCAGGTGCTGGTGGCGGCGATCGACGGCATCCTGGTGGGCATTTCGCTGACGGTCTTCGGTCTGCCATACGGATTTCTGATAGGTGTATTCATGGCCATCCTGGGTGTGATCCCATACATCGGAAACATCCTGTGCCTGATCCCCGCCTGCATCATCGCCTACCTCCACGCGCAGGGTGGCGCGCCATTCGGAATGGGCCCGTGGGCTTATGTCGGCTGCGTGCTGGGCATCTTCATCACCGTCCAGCAGATCAACTCGCTGGCGACGGCTCCAAAAATCGTCGGGGACTCCGTGGGACTACACCCGTTGACCGTCATTTTCTCGATGTTGTTCTGGTCTCTTGTCCTCGGCGGCTTCGTGGGCGCACTGCTGGCGGTTCCTCTAACAGCAGCGGTGAAGGTCTTGTTCCGACGCTTCATCTGGGCGAGGCAGCTGCACGAAATGGATGGAGCATTTCCTGCGGCGGAGGGAACCTGAAACGGCAACGCGCATGGTGCCAGTGCCCCCCGCCTCACGCGGCCGGAATTCTCCCCCCGGATCATCCCGGCTTGGCGCGAAACGAGAGGCATGCGGAGGATGAACCCGGTTTCCCAACCGGGCAAGAACGATTCCTTCCCTGCAAAAACTAGTTGGTAAACAACTGGAAACCTAAGGGCTCATCCTCTTGCGAATGGATTCGCTGGACTTGCGGATCAGAACCTTCAGCTCCGCATCGGCATTCGCATTCGCCGCTTCCAGAACGGGAAGGCTGTCCGCACTACCGACGCGCCCGATCAGGCGGACGGCGGACTGGCGGAGCATGCCATCGGTTTGCGGAAAAAACCTGAGCAGATCGCCCTCGGCGGCCTGTCCCACATCCGCATACAACGATTCCCAGCGAGTGGGGCTGTTTTTCCAGAGTTCCTCCAGAACATGAATCACGCCGGGATTCTTTTCCTTCACAATCAGGGCGATCATGTCTTCGGGCACATCCTTATGGCGGGCAAGCAGGTCCTTTACCTCCTTGAGAGCCGCATCCCCGGCAATCCCGGGCGTATCCGACCATACCGACAGCGCCCTGCAGACATCTCCCTTGAAGTCCACCCACTTCGCCCCGAGAAGGAAGATGAACTTGCGGGTGATGTCCGCCCGGTAAACCTTGGGTTCGGCCTCGGCGAGACGTTTCACAGCCTTGGAAACCCGCTCCAGATCGATGCTTTCCAGTTCACGTTTATTCAGGTCGTAAAACGCCGGATCCGTCTTGTCAGTGAGCTTTTCGATGGGCCCGGAGACGAAACTCTCATTATTCACGCGGACCTCCACCACCGATAATTCAGGATAGGTGTTCTCCACGCTTCCGAGTGCGGAGGCTGATTTGGCGAATTCTTCCAGCGACTGGTTGATGCCGGTGACCACCATCAAGATATCGCCCTCACCACGCGGATAGTAATGCGAGTCCAGATCAGCTCCTGTGACACGAAGGATGTAATCCCTCACGAGCAGGCGGTTCTGCCCGCGCAGATCCCGGAGCCAAAGTCCGACCGCCTTCCTAGTACTTCCTTCGCGAGCGAGACGCTCGATCTCGCTATTCAACGGCGCGGTGCCGATTCTCCCGCGGAGGTCTTCCAATGGATCCGAAGACGTTTTTTCGTGCCCCGGAATACTGACCGTCACACCAGGACGCTCCACCGGCATATCCAATGGAGCGGAACCAGCCTTGAAGAAAAACGGAATGGACAAAAGCGCCAAGGCCATAAGCAGGCCGATGGCGGTCGCCTTCCCGCGGGCTCGGGGATTGGCATAAAAAAGTAGTGATGTCCCCAGCAATCCCGTGAAACCGGCCATCAACAGGCGGTTTTCAATCACCATTCCGTCAATACTGCCGCCAGGCCTGCCACCAAACATCAGGAGCAAGGCGATCAGGACCATACCGCTGGCTCCCGCCACGCCGGCAATGATCTGTTGGGGTGAAGCCGGCTCAAAAGCTGAAACTTTCGGCGGTTCCGCATAACGAGCCAAAGGAACCGCCTCGCTGCTGGGTGCCACCGAGAGGGGTACCCGGGGAAAACGATTCAAAGCCGGATTCTTCCTTTCCCCCGGATAAAACTTCTTCCCGCGCACGATGACTTCGTCATTGATGCGGAACCGGTGTTCGCAAGCACCACACTCCACGGTGCGCCCGCGTAGGTCTTCACCCACTTTGAATCGTTGTCCACAAGAAGGGCAGCGAATCAGCAGCAGTGCGTCATCAGTATTCGATTGAGACATCTTGTTGGGTTGAGTCTTGATGGAAAATCGAGTGATTGCAACACCAAGAGAATGTAACGTTCCCGGCACCCGTAATACCGGCACCCTCAAACAATCAGGCGCGGACCGTTGCCGATCCGCGCCTTGGATTGCACATTTCCCCCCCAAGTTCCCGCTTTCTACCGCTGGCGCTGGATCGACTTCCCCCCGGAGTTCGATCTGGCCTTACGCGGCGGTTGAGCGGGATTGAGAACATGTGGGAAAGGTTTTCAGTTCGCCGTAGCTTGCTGTCGCCTTTCGTTGGAAGTAAACTGATCTGAAAATTCCGACTTTTAAAGCTTTAAAGCGTCCCTTTACCGGCCATCTGATCCCAAATTCGGACATACGCCGGGCTAACCATCCCAAGTGATTTGGGACTGAAAAGGATCGCTTCATTGGACCCGATGGCGTCGGCATCCACCGCGACTCGATACGATGCCGCCCTTCTCTTGATGTTCATGCAAGACGCCGCCGTTTTTCCCGCAGGCTTGACACGCTTCAGTGCCGGACGGAGTAGTTCGGACCATGCGACATGCGATTTTTGCGCATCCTGCGGTGGCCTTGTTTGTCCTCGGCACGCCAACCTTATTGGCGGAAACGACCCCTCGAAGGCCGTTTCCCGCTCACGTGAACTATGCTGGAGCAGCAATCCACGTGAGCAATTTCAGCCAGGCGCAGCAGGATGCCGACGTCCGTGCGGCTTACGATGACTGGAAGAAAAACTACGTCATCAAACTCGAGAGGGTGACGGGACAATGCCGAATCGCCTTTGGCAAAAATAGCCCGATCCGCTCGAAAACCGTGAGCGAGGGTCAAGGATACGGCATGGTCATCACGGCGCTGATGGCCGGATATGACACGCAGGCACATGGGATTTTTGACGGATTGTGGGCGTTTTCGCGTGCTCATCCAAGCAGCGTGGACCCGCGGCTCATGGCGTGGGAAGTGCCCACAAGCAGCGGAGACCAACCGGACAGCGCGTTCGACGGAGACGCGGACATCGCCTATGCCCTGCTGCTTGCGGAACGGGAATGGGGCAGCGGTGGCAAAGTGGACTACCTTGCGTGCGCGCTTCGGACCATCTCAGGCATCAAGGCATCGACCATCGGCACGCAAAGCCACCTTCCGCTGTTAGGCGATTGGGTGGGAACGACTACGAATTCCGGAAGATACACCCAGTGGCAAACGCGGAGTTCCGACTGGATGACCGGCCATTTCCGCACTTGGGGCCGTGCCACGGGAGACGCCTCATGGTCCCTGGTAGTTAGCGCCACCCAAAGCTCGGCGGCACAACTTCAGGCAAACTTCTCTCCTTTGACGGGCCTGTTACCTGACTTCGCAATTGCCAACACCACCTCGCCCTATCAACCGAAACCTGCGGGCGGAAATTTCCTTGAGGACAGGAACGACGGAAATTTCAACTACAACGCCTGCCGCGATCCCTGGCGCATCGGCACCGATGCGGTTCTGAACAACGACGCGTCCTCGCTCGCCCGGATGCGCAAGCTATCCGCGTGGATCGAAAATGCCACCGGTGGGCATCCGTTGAAAATCCGCGCGGGCTACACGCTCGACGGAACACCGATTTCAGGAAGCAACTATTTCACCAGTGTGTTCGTCGCTCCCTTCGGCGTGGCGGCCATGACCGGCAAAGGCCAACAAAAATGGCTCAACAAAATCTATTCAGCGGTTCGCGGCACACGGGAGGACTACTACGAAGACTCAGTGACACTGCTCTGTATGTTAGTCATGACAGGGAATTTCTGGGATCCCACAGTCACTCCATGACCCTGCAATACAGTCCTGTCACCTTCCGATCCAGGCGAGAAACTCCTGGTTTCCATCGGTACCGGTGATGGGTGAGGCGACCAGCCCGCGCCATTGCCATCCGTGTTCTTCCGTGACAAACCCGCGGATTTTTTCGATGGCGCGCTGATGCAGTGCGGGATCACGCACGATGCCACCCTTGGAAATATCCTCGCGCCCCAGTTCGAACTGCGGCTTGATCAGGCAGACGATGCTCCCCTCCTCGTCCAGCACGGTGAAAACCGCAGGCAGCACCTTGGTCAGTGAAATAAACGAAAGGTCCATCACCGCTAGGTGGACTTTCTCCCCGATGTCCTCCGGCACCATATGGCGTGCGTTGAAATGCTCCTTCACAATCACGCGGGGATCGTTGCGGAGTTTCCAGACCAGTTGGTTGGTCCCGACGTCCACCGCATGGACCCGTGCGGCGCCGCGCTGGAGAAGACAATCCGTGAAACCACCGGTAGAGGCGCCGACGTCGATGCAGACCCAGCCGGAGGGATCGATAGCGAACGCATCCAAGGCCGCTTCGATCTTGAGCCCCCCGCGGCCGACGAAGCGGGGTTTCTCCCTGATTTCCAGCGGCGCATCCAAAGCCAGCTTGGAACTCGGCTTATCAACGGCACGGTCGCCGGAGCGCACCTCGCCGGCCAGAATAAGGCGCTTCGCCTGCTCACGCGAGTCACACAGGCCACGGGCCATCAGCAAAGCGTCTGCGCGTTCGGTTTTCATCGGGCGGGAAGAAGATCAGGCAAGCAGGCTGAGACACCAGCCGCAAGAACCGTATCCATTCGAAAGATCGCAGGGAAAACTTGATTCTTGCCTTGAGTGCGATCCGCCGCCAACGATCCGCGGCGTGACGCGCCACCGCACCGACGACCTCCGAATCACAGGCCTCAACCCGCTCATTTCACCAGCGGTCCTCGCCTATTATCTACCGCTAAACGAACAGGCTTCGGAACTGGTGGCCAGCGCCCGCGTCCAGGCGGACGAGATCCTGCGCGGCGAGGATGACCGACTGCTGGCCATCGTCGGGCCATGCTCGATCCACGATCCGCAAGCCGCTTTGGAATATGCGGCGAAGTTGAAACAGGAGGCGGAGCGCCTGCAGGAAGACATTTTTGTCATCATGCGCGTCTATTTCGAGAAGCCCCGGACCACGGTCGGCTGGAAGGGACTCATCAACGATCCGAATCTCGACGACTCGTTCGACATCAACCACGGCCTGCGCGTCGCCCGCGGCCTGTTGCTGGACCTGGCCAATATGGGCGTCCCGGCCGGCACCGAGTTTCTCGACACGATCTCGCCCCAATACATCGCGGACCTCATCGCCTGGGGAGCCATCGGTGCCCGCACCACCGAATCCCAAGTCCACCGGGAACTGGCATCCGGGCTCTCCATGCCTGTCGGCTTCAAGAACGGAACCGGTGGCTCGATCCAGATCGCGCTGGATGCGATCCAGTCCTCCTCACGGCCCCACCATTTCCTGTCCGTGACGAAACAAGGTGTATCCGCGATTTTTTCAACCTCAGGCAACGAGTCCTGCCACCTGATCCTGCGCGGCGGCAAAACCGGACCGAACTATCAGAAGGAATCCATCGACGAGGCCGCCACCATGCTGCGCGAGCAAGGGCTGGCGGAATCCGTGATGGTGGATTGCTCCCACGGGAACTCGCTCAAGGATTTCCGCAACCAGCCGCTGGTGGCCAAGGACCTCGCCCACCAGATCGCATCCGGTTGCAAGGTCATCACCTCGGTGATGATCGAGTCCAATCTCGTCGAAGGAAACCAGAAGCTCACCAAGGACCTCAACTCCCTCACCCGCGGCCAATCCATCACCGACGCGTGCATCGGTTGGGACGAAACGGTGAAAACCCTGGACGTGCTGGCGGAAGCTGTCCGCAAGCGACGCGGGGGTTCCTGAATTGCAGTTTTTTTCCGCATTAGTCAAAAGGGACAGCAATTTTTGCAGCGTTTTCGAGAGTTTCCGCCCGGACAATCAACGGATCCGAAAAAAAATCTCTAGCTGCTTGCGGAGAATCAAGGAACTGCCATTCTCGGGCAGCCTCCGACTTCCGAAATGGATCTAACCAGCGAATCTTCCCAAAGCGTCATCACCTGCCGGAATAGCCAGGGCACGGAACTGACTGCAAATCTACTTCGAATCAAACGCTACTCGGTTGTCTTCGAAGTCTATAATCCCTACAGCATCCTGCAGTTGTCAGAAGTGCTCTCGGATTTCCGCATCATGGCGTCCCGCCGTCTTCTCTACCATGGAAAGGCGGTAGTCAGCAACCTGCTCAATACCGGCATCGTGCTCGTCTGCGAGGCGATGCTCGACGAAGGATGGGTGGAGGTGGACTTCCTCTCTGGAGTCAGCGGGTCCACTCCTACGGGCAGCGGAGACCTGGCCAGCCAGTTTGCGAATTTCATGGGCGAGTGGAAATCCGCCAACAAGGTTCATGACCCTTTCAAACTCGTGGTGGCCGATCTCGCCAGCATGCTCTCCGGCGTCCAGCACTGGCTGACCGGCATCGACGTGGGCATCCGCACCACCGTCACCCGCCGCCGCGACGAGCTGGAGCAGGAGATTTTCTCCGGCATTGAAAACCGTGTGGTCGAGGAGGTCCTACCATCGATGGAGCGCTTCGAAAGCGTCTCAAAGGAAGTGAGCGAGGCGGAGGTGGCGGTTCACAAATCCTATGTCCGCAGGGAACTCCACCCGATCGTTCTCTGCTCGCCGTTTCTCTATCGGACCTACACCAAGCCGCTCGGTTACGCGGGCGATTACGAGATGGTCAACATGATGCTGCGGAACCCATACGAAGGTTCCTCGGCGTTTGCCAAGCTACTCAACTTCGCCTTGCTCAACACCGAGCCGGTCGTCGCCCACCGCAACCGGATCGATTTCCTCGTCGAAAAACTCCGCTCCGAGTGCATCCGCCGCGTGAGCAAGGGAAAAACCCGGATCTTCAACCTCGCCTGCGGACCCGCCCTGGAAGTCCAACGCTTCC
>CANBTO010000192.1 GCA_947372405.1 Verrucomicrobiaceae bacterium | reverse complement strand
AAACAAGCCGCATCGACGATGACCCTCGGTCAAATGTCCGAGATCATCTTCATGCTGCTCATACCGTTCTTCTTCCGCAGACTCGGCGTGAAACTCATGCTGCTCGTGGGCATGGGCTGCTGGGTGCTGCGCTACGTCCTGTTCTCCTTCGGTGCTCCCGAGCAAGTGACATGGATGCTTTTGTTAGGTGTGGCGCTGCACGGCGTGTGTTATGATTTCTTCTTTGTTACCGGTTTCATCTACACCGACAAGAAGGCTCCCGCCGATGTCCGCGGTCAGGCACAGGGCCTGCTGGTCTTCCTCACCCAGGGCATGGGCATGTTCTTCGGGTTCCGCATGGCCTTTGGCGGCAACATTCCCTTCACCACCATCGCGCTGCCCAATACCTTTGGCGCTTACGGTGCCGCTCCCGTGAACCACGTCGCGTTGATGGATAACCTCAAGACCGCTGCTGGCGGCCAACCCGATCCATCGTTCCTCGAATCCATGGCCGGCATGTTCGGCAAGGGATACCCGAAGGGTGTGAACCCGGAACTCGTCGCCAAGGCGATGAGCGACTGGAAATTCTACTGGCTGTTTCCCGCAGGCATGGCCGCCGTCATCGCGGTGATATTCCTGTTGTTTTTCCACGACAAGACCCAACCCGCCGATGCCGATGCGGCCGCTCCACACTAATGCCCTGATCTCCATGGCCAATCCATCCACCTTCATGAAAAATCACTTCATCACACTGGCGCTCATGAGCGCCGTCTCCATGCCGCTCGTGTCCACAGTCCGCGCGGATGCTCCCGTCAACAATCCTCCCGAAGGCTTCACCGCGCTTTTCAATGGCAAGGATCTCACCGGTTGGTGGGGGGCGACTACGGAAGATCCCCGCAAATACATGGGCCTTCCGGCGGAGGAATTCCAGAAGAAGCATGACGGCAGCCTCACGGACATCCGCGAACATTGGTCGGTGAAGGACGGGGTGCTCGTGAACGACGGCAAGGGGTTGTTTCTAACCACCGACGGCTATCATGGCGATTTCGAGTTGTTGGTGGACTACAAGACGGTGCCCCTCGCGGACAGCGGCATCTATCTGCGCGGTTGCCCGCAGGTGCAGATCTGGGATCCCACCGAGCAGGCCAAGTTCAAGATCGGCGCGGACAAAGGGTCCGGCGGATTGTGGAACAACTCGCCGGGCGCGCCCGGAAAAGATCCTCTCGCCAAGGCGGACAAACCGTTCGGAGAATGGAACCACCTCCGCATCATCATGGTCGGATCACGCGTCTGGGTTTGGCTGAACGAAACGCAGACCGTCAACGGCGAAGTGATGGAGAATTATTACGACCGCAAGCTGCCCTTGCCGCCTCGCGGACCGGTCCAGCTTCAAACCCACGGCGGCGAGATTTCATGGCGGAACATTTTCATCCGCGACATCGGCAGCGACGAGGCCAACCGTCTCCTGCGTGCCACCGATCCCGAGGGCTTCAAGTCCGTGTTCAACGGCAAGGACCTGACCGGCTGGGCCGGCCCGCTCGACTGCTGCAAAGTGGTGGATTCCTCGATCCTGTGGCAGCGGGACAAAGGCGGCACGATCTACACCAATGACGAGTATTCGGATTTCGCCGTGAGAATCGAATTCAAGCTGCCTCCCGGTGGCAACAACGGCCTCGCGATCCGCTATCCCGGCAAAGGCAACACCGCCTACGAAGGCATGTGCGAATGCCAAGTGCTCGACGACAACTACGAGAAGGCGACCGGTCAGAAGATCGATCCGCGCCAGGTGCATGGCTCCGCCTACGGAATGGTCGGTGCGGTGCGCGGCTATCAGCACCCGATCGGCGAGTGGAACTACGAGGAGGTGACCGTTTCCGGATCCACCATCAAGGTAGAGCTCAACGGTACGAAGATCCTCGATGCGGACCTGAGCACCGTCACCGAGTTCATGGCGAACAGCGCCCATCCCGGCAAGGACCGCAAGAGTGGTCGCTTCGGGCTCGCGGGTCATGATGATCCCGTGGCTTTCCGCAATATTTCCATCAAACCGCTTCATTGAAATCCCGTCATGAAAAACCAAACTGATTACTCGCGTCGCTCGCTGCTCAAGCTGATCGGCACCACGGCCGCCGCCGCGCCCTTCATCTCCAGCAGGCTGATGGCGGAGCCCGCGTCCAACACGGTGCGCCACGCATGCTTCGGAGCCGGCGGTCAGGCATGGTCGGATCTCGGGCAGTTCGCCGCATGCCCGAACGTGGACATCGTGGCGATCTGCGACGTGGATCTCAAGAGAACCGCTGAGGCGCGGGAGAAATTTCCGAAAGCGCGCATCTATCAGGACTGGCGCGAGCTGCTCGACAAGGAGGCCAGGAACATCGACTCCGTCAACGTCTCCACCCCCGACCACATGCACGCCCCCATCGGTGTGAGTGCCATGCAGCTCGGCAAGCACCTATACGGCCAGAAACCCCTCGCACACGATCTTTACGAAGTCCGACGCATGACCCAGATCGCCGCCGAGAAAAAGGTGGTCACGCAGATGGGCATCCAGATCCACTCCACCGCCTACTATCAGATCGGCGCGCAGGTCATGAGGGACGGAGTGATCGGAAAAGTCCGGGAAATCCACTCGTGGTGCGCCAAATCATGGGGCGACACCGCGCCTAAGCCTGACAAGACCGACGCGGTGCCGGAAGGATTCGATTGGGACAAGTGGCTCGGCGTCTGCGCGGAGCGTCCCTTCATCGGCGGCGAATATTATCATCCGGAAAACTGGCGCAAACGCCTCGATTTCGGCACCGGCACCTTGGGCGACATGGGTTGCCACATTTTTGATCCGATCTTCATGGGCATGGGCTTGGGCGCTCCCATCTCGGTGCGTTCCGAAGGCCCCGTCCCGAACCAATGGAACTGGGCGCTCGACGGCAAGGTGATCTATCAGTTCAAGGGCAACGCCCTGACAGAAGGAGAAACGCTTACGATCTACTGGTATGACGGAGCTGCCAGCCCGCCCGCCGACATCATCGCCAGAACCGGCAAGGACAAGCTTCCCCAGGGCGGCTCCATCCTCGTCGGCACGGAGGGAGTGATGCTCCTCCCTCACTTCCAGGTGCCGACGTTTTCACAGGAGGAAAAGTTCAAGGACTACAAGCTTCCGAAAATCAAGGGTACCAGCCACTACGGCCAGTTCATCGACGCCTGCCGCGGCAATGGCAAAACGACCGCGGACTTCGCCTACGCCGGCCCGCTTACCGAGGCCATCCTCATCGGCGGTATCGCATCGCGCTTCCCCAACACCACCATCCAGTGGAACAGCCCGGAGCTGAAATTCGATCTCGCCGAAGCCAACGCTCTCGTCCGCAAGGATTACCGCGCAGGCTGGAAGATCCCGGGCCTGGCGTGAGCGCGACATGGAGTGCGGTGGCATGACGCCGCCTTGGCTCCACGGTGGAAGTGAGTCGTCTCTTTTGCCCTTTCCACGGGCAGTTCATTCGCTGTATTTTGCGGATCGTATGGATGGTGAACACCAGCCCGACAAACCGTAGCCATGAATCTTGAAGATCTGAGAGTCGCGTCGCCTTGTCATGAGTCCTGGGAGAAGATGAAGGGAGACGAACGGGCGCGTCATTGTGCCAAGTGTGATCACGCCGTTTACAACATTTCAAACATGACGTGGCAAGAGGCCGAGGCACTCGTCCGTTCCCGCGAAGGTATGGAGCGGACGTGCATCCGGTTCCATCGCCGCTTCGACGGCACGTTGATCACGCGGGATTGCCCGGTGGGGGTTCGCAAACGCCGTCTGGTTTGGATCGGTCTGGCGACCGGCTCTGCGGCCATGGTTGGCGCATTGACAGCGGTCATCTCGGCAGCCAAGCCGTCCGGACACGGCAGTGTACCGCTGCGCGGAGTTTATTTGGACGCCAAGGACAGGACAAGCGATTGGATCGCACACAAATTCGGAATTCCAAGTCTTTGCAACTGTCGGAGGTTCACCATGGGAGCGATCATCCTGGTTCCACCGGCAGGTTCCGTTCCACCAAGCTTTACACCTCCATCATCCGGGCCCTGAGTTGGACCAGATGACGAACTTTCCCTCTGTGGAGTCGGGGACGGATCCGTTCGATTCCAAGTCTGCGGAAGGGTTGGAGCGTTGAGAGGAGGATTCAATCAAGGTGAAATAAATAGGGCTTCTTGTTTATCATATACCGCTTTCAGTGTGGCCCGATGCGGTGCCCGTGGAAAAGAGCGCTCAGCCCAAGTTCGCGGTGATCCTATTCCCCGCTGCATGAATGAAGTTCGGTTTTCCCGGCCTCCGGCAAGATCGAACGGTTTCATTGCCGGACTGCTTTGGATTGACCGCACCGGAGGGCGGGACTAGTGAAGCCCCACACGATTATGGAACCCACCACGACGGCATACGGCACCTGGAGCGGCGGACGCTTCATGCACTTCGGCGAAACCCTCAGCGAGGAGCGCTTCATCGGCTGCATCGAGACGGCGTATCAGGCCGGCATCCGGACCTTTGTCACCTCGGATGTCTATGGCAACGGCAAGGCGGACGAACTGCTCGGTCGTGCGCTGCAGGGCGTGGATCGCGCCACCTACAGCCTCGTCGGCATGATCGGTCATGATTTCTACGAAGGCCAGCGCCAGGGTGCCCGCGGCTATCCGCGTTTCACTGACACGGAACTGCGAGGCCCGGAAAAATACGCGGATTTCGTGAGGATGGCCTCATCGAAGGAACTCGATCGCTGCGGCACGGATCATTTCGACCTGCTGATGCTCCACAATCCGGATGAAACCGGTTACACCAGCGAGGCTCTTTGGCTGGCGATGCGCGGAGCGAAGGACGAGGGGCTGACGAAACAACTCGGCATCGCTCCCGGACCGGCGAACGGATTTTCGTTGGACCTCGTCGGCTGTTTCGAGCGTTTCGGTGAAGTCATCGACTGGGCGATGCTCATTCTCAATCCGCTGGAGCCCTGGCCCGTCGGCCTGACGCTTCCGGCGTGTGAGAAACACGGCGTGAAGGTGATGACCCGCGTGGTGGATCATGGCGGCGTGTTTCACGGCGACCTCGGGCTTCCCGGCCACGAATTCAAACCCGGAGACCACCGGACCTACCGACCGGAAGGCTGGGTCCAGCATGGCACCGAAAAGGCGGACCGCATGCGTCCCATTGCCGAAAAATACGGACTCACGCTTTTGCAGTTCGCGTCAATCTGGAATCTCAGCCATCCCGCCGTGGAATGCGTGGTGCCCACCTTCATCCAGGAAGCCGGTGAAAGCGCGCGGCCCATCGAAGACAAGATCCGTGAGTTTGCCGCTCTGCCGGACGTGCGCCTGACGCCGGATGAGGTGGAAGCCGTCCGCCAGATCGGCGACAACACGGGCTGTATGATGCTCAAGGGTGCGAGCAATCGCCACCAGACCAGCGAACGCCCCGACGAATGGCCGATGCGCGAGGATTTGTTAGAGCTGGCGGGCCGGCATGGACTCGGGCTGGATTGGTGAGCTGAGCGAGGTGCGCGCGGGAATTTTTCCAGCCGCAAAAAGGAACAAGAATCCGCAAAAAGTTAAAGGCACGGACCGATCCTCCGGGCGGTCTCTGCCGGATTCAGTTGGCTATCCGAGTGCCGCTATGTGTGAAGCGAGAGCTTCGACCGCTTCACGCGGATGCGCCGCCGAGAGGCTGATTCTGAGTCGAGCCGTGCCGCGCGGCACCGTGGGAAAGCGGATGGCGGGGACCAGGAAACCGGATTTTGCTAGATCCGCTGACGCCGCGAGGGCGGCTTCGTTCCCACCAAGGATGTGCGGGATGATCGGGGTGGGGGACTTTGAGATCAGTGCGATGTTTTGCTGGAGTTTTTCACGCAGCAGGCGGCCTTCATCGGAACGGATCAACCGCAATGATGCCATCGCCGCATGCACCAGCGCCGGGGGCGGGGCGGTCGAGTAGATGAACGAACGGGCGCGGTTGACCAGCAGGTCGACCCAATCACGTGAAGCCGCGACGTAACCGCCGGAAAGACCTGCCGCCTTGCTGAGCGTGCCCATCTGGAAGGTCACGCGGGTTTGCAGGCCTTCCTGTTCCGCCAGGCCCATGCCGCTCCCTCCGAGCACGCCGAAGCCGTGCGCCTCGTCCACTAACAGAAGCGCGTCATGTGCCTCCACGAGCTCGACGATTTCGCGCAGCGGACAAAGATCTCCGTCCATGCTGAAGACGGACTCGGTGGCGACGAGGATCCGTGCGCCGGGCGACTTCGCGCGGATGCTTTTGAGCAACCGTTCGAGCTTGTGGGTGTCGTTGTGGGGGAAGACGCGCAGGGTGGCGCCGGACAGGCGCGCTGCATCCACGAGGCAGGCGTGGGAAAGCTTGTCGAGCACGACGAAATCCGCCTTGCCGACGACAGCGGGAATGACTCCGAGCGAGGTGGCGAAGCCGGAGGAGAAGACCAACGCGGCTTCTGTTAGCTTTGCCTCCGCGATGGCGTCTTCAAGGAGCGCATGCGGCTGCAGCGTGCCGCAGACGAGACGTGAGGCGGCGGAGCCCGCACCGAATCTGCGGACACCTTCGATCAATCCGTCTTCGATTTCCGGATGCCGGGCGAGTCCGAGGTAGTCGTTGGATGCGAAATTCCAGAGTTCCTTTCCATCCCGAATCACCTTGGGTCCGGATGGCGATTCGAGCGGCCTGATGCTTCGCAGCAATCCCTCAGCCCTGAGTTTTCCGAGTTCTTCCGCAGGGCTGGTCATGACAGGGTGGGTCACGCTCCTGCCTCGGGGTTTTCAAGCGCCCAGCGCAGCAGTTTGCCCGAGTCAGACCAGATGTTAGGTGTGTTGGAATGAAGGACCACAACGATGACCGAGCGGCCGTTGAGTGAGCCGCTGGCGACGAGACAGCGCCCGGCGGCGTTGGTGGTGCCGGTCTTCAAGCCATCGCAGTAAGGAACGGTTTTGAGCAGCTTGTTGGTGTTTTCGATTTCCCGTGTGCGCCCGTCGTTGAAGGTGAAGGTGAACTCCTTGGTGGCCGTGTAGGAACGGATCAGCGGACTCCGATAGATGGTGCGGGCGGCGATGGCCATGTCCCGTGCGGTGGAATACTGTCCGTTGAGCGGCAGCCCGTTCGGGTTGAGGAAATGGGAGTTGCGCATGCCGAGGGACGCGGCTTTCCGGTTCATGATTTCGGCGAAGCCTTCCTGGCTGCCGCCGACGTCCCGGGCGAGCGCGCGTGCGACATCGTTGGCACTCTTCACCATGAGCACCTTGAGAAGCTCACGACGGCTGTAGGTTTCTCCGGGTTTGAGTTCGAGCTTGGTGGGTTCGCAGGCCTCGTCGCTGGCGGAGATGGTGACGGTTTTGTCGATGTTTCCGGCATCCAGCACGCAGAGGGCGGTGATGATTTTCTGGGTACTGGCCACCTGGCGTGAAACATCGGCGTTTTTGGCAAAGAGAACCCGGCCGGAACCCGCGTCGATCACGATGGCGCTTTCACCTGCGATCTTGGGTGGCGCGTTCGGCGGGATCACCGTGCTGTCGCCGGACTGCGGGCTCTTGCTGACCGGTTGCCGGTATGGTTCCGCGCGTGGAACCGGCTTCTGCCTTGGGTTTCCACCGCATGAGGAAACCAGCGAGGCTGTGAGGGCGAAGGCGAGGATGCGGACGCGGAACAGTCTGGACATGGGCGGGATGATCCTCATCGATGACCGGGTATCAAGCCGGGAATGACGTGGTTAGAGTGTCAGGGATTTCTGGGAGGAAGCAGGCTTCCGTCCAACTCGGTGGCGGATTGTGGAAGGTTGGGCTCCTTGAAATCGACAGGCCCGCCGAAAATCCAGAATCCACCCTTGTGCTCGTTTTCATAGGCGAGGGCGCGTTCCTTGCCGGTGGGAAGTTCCTTGAGGTCCTTTTCCCGGACTTTGACGATTTTCACATCGCTGTGACCGGGGATCAGGTTTGCAAACGAGAACGAGGAAATGGCGGACGCGGTGTTTTTCACCATGTTCACCGAACTTGAGCCCGCGTCGCGCATGGACGCGCAGGAGATCAGGGCGATACTCGCAGAGCAGACGAGAGCTGCCTTCATTGGCTTTGAAATCATGAAAGAAATGCGGCGGAGAAACCTACCACCACCGATACGCATGTCCAATCCTCGTTTTATGGCGGAAACGTCACGTCCGCCTCATCTGGGTGCGAGGATAAGGAAATTCCGCACGGGGCGGTTCCATGGTGCGCGTCGGGTCACCGGCCCACCCGGAACTTTGTCCGAAATCCAAAGATCCGCGGAGCGGCCACCGTCGAGATTGAGTGCGTGGCGCACCGGCCATCCTGCGGGTCGTGCGTCTGCCAGGGCCGAGCCCAGATCCGCAAGTGTGCAGTTGGAGGCCCGACCGATCCACCAGCGATTGCCACCATCCCAGAGGATCATGGTGCGGACGCTGGACTTGAGCGGATCGAGTCCGGAAACCGCCTTGCCGTTTTCCACCAGCATTGGCCCGGCCTGGATCAGCTCCCGCATGGCCAGGGCGGCGGTGCGACCGAGTGACTCGCGACGGGTGATGGCGGATCCTCCGACTGCGTCCTCGTGCCAGATGCCACTGCCGAGCGAGGTCGATGTGTTCCATGATCCCGCGGGTTTTCCTGCGGCAACGACGAGGCCCAGAGGCGTGCCTTCCGGTGTGAAGAAACCGGCGTTCACTACAGCCAGTCC
>CANBTO010000191.1 GCA_947372405.1 Verrucomicrobiaceae bacterium | reverse complement strand
GTCCGGCAGTCCGCCGATCCGCTGGTATTCGGTCAGTGAACCCTGCATGGAAAAGATCGTGGGGCCTTTGAAATCCCGCAGTGCAGCCGGATAGATCAATTCAGCACCCCATGCATGGACCACATCAGGATTGATGCGGCGCACCTCGCGCCCCAGAATGAAACGGGCGGGTAGATAGTTGAGTGCCAGGTCGACGGAGAATTTCACGGCTGGCACACGGTGGAACCATTGCCCAAGCGCTTGGAATACGACCGTGCGTCGGATCGTACGGTCCAACACCACCCAGTGGATTTCCAATTCGTGATGTTGCTGAAACGCCAGTGCGAGCTGCGGTAGCCAGGTGCAGCCTTGCCCGCCGCCGCGCCCCATCGCCCCTCCAGACAGCGCGGAAAGCGGGAATTCAGCGAGTATGGCGATGCGCATGAGATGTGAATTCTGGATTTTGGATTTTGAATTTTGAATTGCCGAGGGGAAACGAGGACGTCGCGGCTATTCTTCCTCCCATTCGGCATCCATCATTCAAAATTCAAAATCAACTTCCAGCGCTCTTCACAATGGAAGTGAGAATACGCTTAATGGCATCGATTTCGTCGATGAGGGCTGTGGCCCGCTCTTTATCGATAACCTTGCCATCGCGGGTGAGGCGGAGCCAGTAGTGAGTTTCACGGGCCTCCTTGGCGGCGATGGCCATTTTGGATCGAAAGTCGGCCCGACTTTGAGCGGCCTGGGCCTCTTCAACATTAGCACCAATGCTTGTCCCAGCTCTCCACAGTTGCGACGCGAGATCGTATTCCCGTTGTTCCCTGATTAGCTTGCAGATACGGACGATCTCCAAAGCAAATGCGTAAGACTTTTCAAGAATAACGTTCTCTTCTTTCATTCAAAATTTAAAATTCATAATCCAACATTCATCCATCATTCACCGGCACGGCGAATGATGGATGCCGGGTTTCCGGCTACTGTCGCACCCGGAGGAATGTCTTTCGTCACCACCGACCCCGCGCCGATGACCGCGCCATCGCCGATAGTCACGCCCTTAAGAATAATGCAGCGCGCTCCGATGAACACGTTTTTGCCGATCCGGATGGGGGCCTTCGCCACCGCTTTTCCGGAGTTCAACGGGACTTCGTGCATGTCTGAATCACAGATCAGGCAGCCCGCGCCGATCATGGAACCTTCTCCCACCTCAATTCCGACGTTTGCGATGATTTGTGAGGACGAAACTCCCGAACCCGCCTTGAATTCGAGAATCGCTCCGTCATCGACGCTCAGGATCATCGCGCCGGGCGTGCCGAGCCAGTTGCCCCACCGTGTGGAGTTGATGTTGACTTCGTCTCCCAGGATGATGCGTCCGGTTCCCTTGCGGCGGATGTAGGGTGTTCCGTTCAGCAGTATGCCACGCCCGATTTCACAACCGGCCCGCATGGCACGGAACCGGGCGATGGCGCGCAATATTGTTAGAACATATTTCTTCATCAATTCAAAATTCAGAGGCAAGATACAAGGTATGGTTGCTGCCACCCTTGTGAACAATTCTATAGCCTTTGCGGTAGAGATTCAGCAACGAGCGGATTGTACTGGATTTGGAAATTCCCGGAATGACGCCGTTGTGATATTCAACAGCGATCTGGTGGATCTTCACATGAGAGTTCAATATGGATTCAATAACCGGAAACTCTGCGCCTTCAATATCGATCTTCAGGAGGTCCACGTGGGAATGGCCGAATTCTTCCATCAGGCTGGAGATGCATCTGCAAGGAACCTTGATGCCGCCGGCTGCCGAATCATTCGAACCCCGAATGTCCGAAATCCAGGAACCTTCCTCCGGGTCCGGTGGAGGAGCCAGAGAAAGCTCCCCGTCGTGTCCTGCAAGAGCGGCATTGATGAAAATGAATTCATGCCTGCGGTTTTCCTGAATTTTCATGGTTTCAAGTCCGGTGGGTGAAGGATCAAGCAGTATAACTTTCGCACCGAACAGATTCGCAAGCCCGTGCTCAAAAGTAATGTCCCTCCCTACTCCTGCCGAGTAAATGACACTGTCCGGACCCAGATCCGCCGATCGGATCGTCCAGTTGCATCCCAGTTTGCGATCTCCCAGTTCGACAAGGTCATGGGACTTGCGGTGAAGCATATGATAGAACAGATCATGCTGAACTGCTGATAGTATTCCCCTGGGTGTCAGCGGCAAGTCATGATTAAACGCATGGTCAAACGACATAAAAGTTTCTGGTCTTGGATTTTGCGGATGTTTTTATCATCCCATGGATTTGATTGATTGTCAGTATTGGTGCGGATGGCGCAGTTCGTTGGAGACGCGGGCGATGATGCGGGTGATGGGTGGCGTGAATGCTGCCACGGTAGGCTTCACCGTGCTTCGGATTCAAATCCAGTGTCGAGACTTGAGCCAGAGCCATTCCTGCTCGCGCCCTCGGTGCTCGTTCATCGCTTCCTGCGCCTCGTTTTCGGTGAGCGGACTCAATTCGCCGCGAAACCGGTCCACCGTGCGTACTTCCATGCGGATGCGCCGGATCGCATGGGTGTCCCGGAATCTTTCTTCGATCAGCATTCCACACTGAGTGCCGGAGAGTTCCTTGAACGGATGGATCTCGACAAGGATGTCGGCTCGTGCAAGTCCCGGGACTCTTGCGGGATCGAGTGTTTCGATCTCCCATCCCTCGATGTCGCAAATCACGCAAGCGCGTCGCTTGAGAATCTCCTCCAACCGCTGATGGTGGCAAAAGCCCGCGAGAATCAGGTTGGCGGTCTTGTTGAAGCGAGCCAGGCGCTTTTGCTGCCAGCGAGAGATCCAGTCTGTCTCGAAGGAATAGACGGGGGTCTCAGGGATAAGCCGTGCCAGACCGATGCTGTAGTATCCCTCGGCCGATCCAATGTCCACGATCGCCTCGTAGTGGCCGCGGGCGATTTCCTCCACCACGGGATGAAGTTCCATTTCATAACTTCCGATCCAGCGGGGGGTGATGGAACCGAAATAGACGCGGTTCTCGTAGATCATGCCGCGGAAGGGTCCGGAAAGCACGGTGATGGGGCTGCCAGAGTAGAGCTTGGCTGCGATCTCCTTCTGAAAATCCCAATGCCAGCGGCGGGTGTGTTGTCGGAACCAATGCGCTTCCAGCATATCCGCGAGCTTGGGACAGATCCTGCGAATAGTCTCCGCGACTTTCTGCTTCCGTGAACGTGGCGTCTGATGATTGGTTGTCATGGAAAAAGGTTGAACTCGCTTGGTCGGCGGAATGCGCTGTGCTTCTGGGGCTGCCATCCGCGTTGAGATTCGGTGATCAGGCGGAAACTTTCCGAACGCCAGCCGGTCGATTGAGGTGAGGTTTTATAAAAGGGGCGCTTCAAAAGTGTCGAAACAAAGCGAGGATTTGAGGTCCCTATTCACGAATTACCGGCGGGAGATCCTTCGTTAGTAGCAGCGCACGATGGCGTCCGCCAACGCATAGGCATCCCGGATTGGATCCATCTCGCCGTTTTTTTCGAGATTACGATGGTTTCTGGGGCGGGAGAGGGATCAAGAAGGATCATCTTCACACCGTCACATCCGCGAGTGCCTGCTCAAACGTGATGTCCCTGCCGACTCCAGACGAGTAAACGATGCTCCCTGAATCAAATTCCACGAGGTTAGGCGAACGCCGGTGCGGCAGATGATAAAACAAATCACTGCTGCAGGGCTCCCATTATGCCACCGGGCGTCAAAGGCGTTTCTCAGTTGATGGTGTGGTCATAGCACATGGCGGAGCATGATCAGATCTTGCGGATTTTCCCATCGCTCCATGGATTGGAATGATCGTCGGATTTTTCCCGAGCCACCGCCTTGGCGGTTTCCCATCCGGGGCGTTCGGAATAGATGCCGAGCATGGTGCCCTCGATGGAAAGGATGTCCGATTTGAAGCAAGTGGCTGCCATGTGGAGGGCTTCAGGAACGGCACATCCACCATGCAGGTAGTTGTTCTGCTGGTAGTCATGCCAGAGGATCACACCGCCGGGTGAGAGTTGTCTGAAAGCGACCGCGCTGTGATGGAATACGGATTCATAGTCGTGATCCGCGTCCACAAAGATAAGATCGAAAGGGCCGTGTTCATCGAGCAGTTCGTTGGAGGCGCGGCCGATGATGCGGGTGATGCGGGATTCGTGAATCGTGCCACGGTAGGCCTCGCCGTGGTTCGGATCCATATCCAGTGTCCAAATATGGGTGTCTGCAGGAGTGTTTTCCGCCAGCAGACGGGCGGTGGAACCCTTGTAGCTGCCGATTTCCAGAATCCTCTGCGACTGGAAGCCAATGGCCGCCTTGACGACGGAAAGCGTATCCACCAGAGGAGTGGCCCATAGTCCGCGCGGCAGATCGCGGACGGTCACCATGCTAGTCGCGAAGTCGGGAATCACCGTCTCCGCGGCGACCGTGGGCAGATAATATCGGTGTTTGAGGAAGGAGGTCAGGAAGCAGTCCAATGCCTGGTTGCGGCGGCTTGCGCGGTAGAGAAACCTGAAGGCGGCGACCGAGGGCGGGTCCTGCGGGCGTAGTGGAACGATGCCGTTCCATTCAAAGGCTGTTTTGGTGTCCGTCTGACTCATTTGGGATGAATTGTGTTAAACCTCATGTCCTGTCAGTCGATGCCGTTGACAAACGGTTCGAGATGCTTGACCAGAACCGTATTGAGACGCTCATATGACAACTGTCCGGAGAAACCCTCGGTGCTGACGCGATAACCTGAGCGGATTTTCTCCCACCACTCGCACGCAGAGTCGGCGATCGACTGCGGATCGCGGATGGGAACGATGGAACCGTTCACATCGGGAATGATGTAATCATTCGCTCCGGTGTTGGGCGTGAGTATGCACGGAAGACCCGTTGCCATCGCCTGAAGCGCGGTGCGGACCAGTCCTTCCTCCAAGGAAGGAAGGATGAAGAGATCCGCATTCCGCAGGCGTTCGCCGAGCTTGTCCTCAGGAAGATAGCCGGCCCATTCGATCGGAAGATCGCTGTATCGGGCAAGTATTGGTTTGATTGAATCGGTCGCGGAGCTGGTAAGGAGGAAGCGCGCGTCGGGAATCCTGTTGCGTATCAGGCGGAAGGCTTCCAGAAGATAGGGCGTACCCTTGCGCAGAGAAAGACCACCGGTGTTGATTACGGTGAAAGGTCGGTCCTTCGGGCGTTCACGCTCGGCGGGTTTGAATTTGGACAAGTCCACCGGGAAAAAGACGGGCAGGATTTGCTTCTGCTTGAAGCCACGCTCCAGGAACGATTTTGCCACGAAGTTGCTGGGCGATAGGACGAAGTCCACATGTTCCATCATGTCCAGGGAGCGGCGGTAATGGTAACCTGCCACCGGTGGCAACTGGCAGTTCCAGCGTTTGTGTTCCTCGGACAGCAGGTCCCAGAAAAGTGCGGGATGAGAGTTTCCTCCGTCGAGAAAGGCCATGCCCCCATTCGCGCGTGCCTTACGGAAGCAGATGTTCGCGTAACCATAGCTGGATATCACATGGTCGCCGGGCCGGAGTTTGGTGGAGGCCCATGCGTCGAAGGCGGGGTGCAGGGCGAAACGGAACGATTCGCTGCGATAAGGCGACAATGTTTTTGCGGCGGCATAGGACAGCAATCCCAGCATGGGGAACAACTCGTGTCGTTCGGCAGGCACGCCGGCGAATCCGTTCCTGGTCCAAAGCAGGCATTTGCGCAACATCCCCGCGTTTTCAATAATGCGGGCGTAGTTCGTGTAATAATCCGTCCTGAACGGAACTGCAATGACAAAGCGCTGCCGGTTCATTCTGATCAAACTGCCTGTTGGGTGGATGCTGAAATTCAAGCTCCGAGCGCCTTCCTGTAAAGAGCGAGGTAGCTTGCGGCCATGGCCTGGCGCGTCATGCCGCGGTTGAGGATCGAATCGCGCGCGGCCATGCCCATGCGAGTGCGAAGGTCTTCGTCCTTCATCAGTTTGGTAAGGGTATCCGCCAGAGCTCCAGGGTTTCCCGGTTCATGAAGCATGCCGATGCTTGGATCATTGATGAGTTCGGGAATGCCGCCAGTTTCAGCGCCCACACAGGCGCGCCCGTGGAACATTGCTTCCTGAAGGGAGAGTCCGAGTCCTTCCAAGAGGGACGGCTGCACATAAATCTCTGCCCGGCGATAGAAGTCCGTGGGGTCGGGATGAGGGCCGTGCAGGCGTATTCGTTTTTCAAGACCTCCGCTGCGGATGATGTCTTCGATGCGCGATACGCACGCGGCCTCGGCTTTGAAGCCGACGAGGTCGAGCGACCATTCCGGAAAATCACTGGCGATTCGGGAGAAGGCTTCGACCAGGATGTGCTGACCCTTGCGGAAGGCGATGGTCGCGACGTTAAGAATCCTTCGAGTGGGCGGAATGGGGAGCACCGAAGCCGCAACATCCAGTCGCGAGTGATATACTTGGACGAGCTTGTCACGGAAGAAAGGATAGAAACGATTGGTGAGTGCGAGGTCGTGTTGCGAGACGCTGGCCTCCCATGCGGCGGAGTAGAGTTGCAGTGCCTTGCCGGGCCACATCGCAGCCTGGGCGGCACACTTACGGAGGAAGAATCCGGGCGGACGGTCTGCGGAAAAAAAGGACACCGCCTGGTGGTTGGTGACTACTGTGGTGAAACCATGGATGGCGGCCAGTTTCATCGGGCATGAAAAGACCGACCACGATCCCATGTCATAAGTTCCGGAAAGATGGAAGTGACAGAGATCGATGCGGTGGCGCCGCAACCATTCGAGCATCTTGGGAAACCAGGAACGCGGGATCGGTCCCACGGGAACGTGGAGATGGCCGTGGATCAGCCCGCGAAGAGGGCTGGCGTCCATGGTCGCGGTATCGTCCGTAGAGATCAGGTGGCATTCATGTTTTCCAAATGTTTCCTCGATCAGGGTCCGGACCAGGACTTCTACGCCGCCTTGTTTCAGGACGGGCATTTGCAGGGCGTGTACGATTCTCACGGCTACGGATTTTGAAATAAGACTCCCTAAGAGATCATACGTTTGCCGGCTTGAAGTGGGCCAGCAGGCTTTGCAACCTGTCTGTGACCTGCAGCTTGAGTGATTGGGGCAGGGCGAATTTCCACATGGCGAGGGAGGTCAGCAAACCGCAGGCCGCCGCAGCGCACAGAACGAGCCAGGCATTCGATTCAAAGTAGTAGGCAAGGAATGCTGTGCCGGAAGCCAGGCAGGTGCAGGTCATCGCACAAGCGAGAGGAACCCTGAGATGGGAAATCCCACCGATGATGGGCCTTGCCGCGCGGTAGGAGAGAACTCCGGTGATGCCGAGGTGTGCGGCGATGGATGCGGCGAATATGCCGTTGATGCCCGCATGGCCGCGCATAACCACGGCGAGCAGGACGAAGGCGACGCCTTCCAGAAACAGGATCCAACGCACCGGAGCCAAGTTGCCCATAAAGCCGAAAAGTCCGATAAAACAGAAGTTCAGATTGCGGACCACGATCATCACGCCGAGCATGAGGTCGCCAAGGCAGGACCACTGGATTTCATGATGTGTCCAGACGGAAATCATCGCCTTGTTGCCTGCGGCAAGACCGGCTGCGGCAATGGTTGAAACGCACAAAGTCAGCGAGATGAGATCCCAGAAACGATGGGTGAATCGTTCTTTCTCGCCGCGCACCCAGAGTTCCGTGAGGGCTGGGGAAGAAGCGGATACAGGATTGGACACGACCTGCATGGCCATGCCATAGAATTTGGTGGCGACCGAGAAAGTGGCCGTGGCCTCAAGGCCAACCCAGCGGCTGATGATCATGATCTGGCTTGCGTTTACGAGCTGGCCGCCTAGCACTATTAGAAGATTGTCTTTTCCGAAATGGAACATCCGGCGGAAAACCTCCAAGGTGGGGGCACCGAAATGCTTTTTTGAAGGGTAATAGTTGTTCCGATGGCAGATCCATCCATAGCAGGCGATGGTTCCGATCATCGGCGGGATCTGAGAAATGGCAAAGCTCATGACTCCCCAGCCAAGATGGAATCCGATCCACAGCAGCGCGAGCGACACGACATGGGTCGCGGTGGCGCAGGCGTAGACCACATCGTTGCGCTGAAAGGCCCAGAGCGGCGCGCCGATCGAACGCAGAGCCACCGAGAAGCCGGTTGAAACGGTCAGGACGATTAACAAGAGCCGGAATTCGCCTGCAAGGTGGGGAGGCACCGAGAACATCGCCGCTGCGAACGGCGCGATGGCCAATCCCGCCGCCGCAACTAGGAATCCTTGGATAAGGAAAACCAGGGCACCGGTGGAAAGATGCCTGCCATACTCTGCCCCGTCGACATCATCCTTGTGATCGGCGAGGAAACGGCTGACGGCGCCACTCATACCAAGATCGACCAACGCCAGGTAGCCGCTGATCTGGACAGCGAGCGCCCACAGGCCGAAGCGTTCTTTGTCGAGGTATGCCAGCGCAAGTGGAACGCTGACCATGGTAGCGACCGCATTGGCGGCGATGCTGCCATAACCGCTGACCATGCCAGCGATGAAACGTTTGGAGCGTGTGGCCATCCGGGTGCGGATTGGGTGAGTGCATCGGACCCGGGCCAGATGGCGCGGTCGTGTGCAGGCAATTAGGATCAGGCTCCGGTTGGATGTCCGGTAGCCTCACGCTGCCGACGCATATTCAGGATGTATGGCTCACGTTTCACCGGCTGCCATGCTGGCAGCGGCA
>CANBTO010000190.1 GCA_947372405.1 Verrucomicrobiaceae bacterium | reverse complement strand
AGTGCCACGGCAGACAACGCCGAGTTTCCGAAGTACGAGGATGACACGATCGAGGTGGCCCGGGCACATCCGCAGACCACTTTCATTTTCGCCCACGGACTGTTCATGCTGGAAAACGACAAGGGCATGGAAAAACTCGCCGGCATTTTCGACAAATACCCCAATGTATTCGTGGACGTGGCTTATGTGCACAACATGCGCCAGCCCGCGCACTACACCGTCAGCAAGGCCAGGGAGTTTTATATCAAGTATGCGGACCGAATCCTTTTCGGCACGGACGTGTTCGGCGCTGGCGCGAAAGCCGACGCATTCTTAAAGGAACGGAAACTCCTCGAAACCGGCGAAGTCACCAGCGGCATACACCGCGGCCCTGAAATGGAGGGTTTCAACCTGCCGGATCCGGTGCTCAACCACATTTATTACTGGAACGCCGCACGCTTGATCCCCAAGGTGCGCGAGACGCTGGAGGCAAGGAAATTCAAGATCGGATTCGAACTGGGAAACCATACGTTCGACCGACTTCCTCCCGACGTCACCGTCAACAAACTCACCACCGGCGACCATTCGGCGGACCTTACCGGCACTGTCGGTTGTGTGACGGACAGCCTGACCGTGGAAATCGCGGGGAAGATCTATCAGGCCATCGATAACCGCGACGGAACCTGGAAGCTGCCCGGCGACAAGTTCGCCAACCTGCCACAGGGTAACTATGACGTGAAAGTGACGGCCCGAAACTCCATCGGACTCGTCAGGACCGATTCAACCACCAACGAACTCACAATTGCCGCACATCATTGAAACACGATCTCCGCCACCTATGAAACCTGTGACCGGGTACCACCTCATTACTCCCGAAGACCTGTCCTGGCGGCCTTCCAACCTGATGAAGATCCCGAACGCCGATTACCTCGAGCGGACCGGCAGCGAGAACATGGGAGCGCGCCTCTGGCGGTTGCCACCGCACAGCGCCAACACGCTCCACAAGCACATCCGTGCCGAAGAGTTTTACTTTGTGCTCGAAGGAACCGGGCGGCTCCGCATCGGTGAGGAAACCGTCACCGTTTCAAAATACGGCGGCGTGCTGGTCGGCCCGGACCAACTCCGCCAGGTCTTCAACGACACGGAACAGGACGTGCTCTGGCTCATCATCGGCGCGCCGGAGGAACTGGAGTTTCTCCAAGGTTCCCAATCAAAGATGGATCTGTCTCTGATCTATCCGGTGGACCCGACCCAACTGCCCAAAGAGCTGGATGGCGTCGAGTGGCCGCCGAAAGAGTGAGCCAGCAAAGCAAACCTCATCCGCCGCCACATCGGTTAGACATTGTGGCCGCCGTGCGCTTCACCGTCGGCGAATCCGAACACGCGTCGCACCGCCGCCATCTCCGCCGTCAGGCGGCCGCCCTGCTCACGAACCGTTAGAGGCGGTTCCTGGATCATCTCTCCCGTGCATTCCTCCGCATGGCGGCAGGCGAAGAGTGTGAAAAGCGCACCCAGCGTCTCGCGCGGTATCACATCCCGCAGCTTCACCGTTCTCAAACCCGCAGCCTCGATGCCATCCAGTGCGCGCTGTTTCTGCGGCGTGGGAAAACAAAGCACGAACCACCCGCCGGGCGCGAGATGCCTGACTGCGGCCTTGGCGTAGTCGCTCACATCTCCACGCAGTTCGAAGCGCGCGTGGGCTTTCTGCGAATCCTGCGGGATCACACCAGTGCCTTCGGGAAAATACGGCGGACTGCCGGTGGCCAAGGGAAATCTCCGACCCAACGCAAGCTCGCGGAGATCACCTAACAGACAATCCACACGCTGGCGGATACCGTTCGCATCGAGATTCGCCTGCAACAACCTGTAGCTGGTTTCCTGCGCTTCCACACAGGTCAGCCGCGCTTCCGGGCCCATACCCCAGAGTGTGAGGAGCCCCACGGTTCCGATGCCCGTCCCGAGATCGAGATGTTCCCTGACAGCCGGTGAGACCTGAAGTGCATACCAAGCGGTAAGCACGTCGTCGATCGAGTGGCGGTGGCCGTTCTTGCGCTGGGCGATCAGCCAGCATGCCTCTCCTCCGGCATCGTCCTGCAAGGGCTCGCGATCCAACAGGCCCACGGGACCGGTCAACGCATCAAGCGTGATCCTACCGCCAAGTTCGGATTCGAGGAGGCGTCGCTCCTGTTGCCAGTGGTTCATGGCTGCGGACGAATGAAGTGTTTCGGAATGCATCAGCGGTCGGCATTGTCCGCTGGGCGGGAGGAACCTGAAAGTCCGAATTCGCAAGCAGCTTCGTGAAATTTCCGTGAAACAGGACTGCCGTATCGACCGAAGTCCGCCACAAACCCATGGTTGCATTCATGAAAGCTCTTCGCAGAGACATCACCTTGGGCATGATGGCATTCGCATCTCTTTCCTCCTGCCAGCGCACCCATTCCGAGGAATCCGGGATACCCCAACCCGTTCCCGCAGTGGAATCCAAGCTCCCAGCCCAAGCATGGCGGAAACTAACAGAAGGCATCGAATTCGGACGCTTTCCCGTTCCGGGTGGAGGCGACAGAGAGCTGTGGATCGTCCGCATCGACGCGAGAACCGCTCCTCTGAAATCACTCTCCTGTTCGAATCTCGGCCACGGCCCGCTAACCGCAGATCAATGGGCCGCAAAGCACAAGCTCAGCGTGGTTATCAACGCCGGGATGTTTGAAAACGATCACGTTTCCCACATCGGATACTGGAAAAGCCATGGTGAAACCCTCCGCGCGGAAACCCGCAAGGATTACTCCTCCTTCGCCGCCTTCGGCGCGCGTGATGCCACCTTGCCCGCATTCCACATCTTCG
This sequence comes from Verrucomicrobiaceae bacterium, assembly GCA_947372405.1. Next base: position 5,882 of record CANBTO010000190.1, on the reverse strand, counting down.
ACAGCGATGCATCCGATATCGAAAAGGAGGTCCTTCCGATCTATCAGGACGTCGTCCAGAACCTCCGCCTCGTCAAACGGCCCGCTGAAAACCGCTGGAAACCGCAGGACAGGGCCTGGAGCGAAGCCGCTCTCGGTGAGGATGACGCCGGCCACGCCCTGTTCATCTTCTGCCCCGTGGGGCTCACCATGCATGACTTCAACGAGCACCTGTTGAAACTGCCAATCCACCTCGTGGCGGCCCAGCATCTTGAGGGAGGACCGGAGGCGTCGCTCTATGTGAAAATCGGCGACTTCGAGATCCGCGGCATCGGCAGCTACGAGACCGGTTTCAATGAAAACGACAACAACCACCAGTTCTGGCCGATCCCCAACGTGATCGGCGTGTCATCGCCGGAGGCCGACCGCAATCCCTGACGACTTCACCGATTGATACGGATCCAGGTGTCAGGTCCGCAAAAAATGACAGAATCATTTGATGACAAAATTATTTCATGAAAGAACCATTCGTCAGATCCATAAAATGATTTTTCTCTACCATCATTCTTCCAAAAAATGATTCTGTCGAAAAATGATTCTGTCGAAAATCCGTTAACTGGGCCATGGGTTTGCAGAATTCCGGACTCATCCATTGATCCGGCAAGACCATGCGGATCTGGAATCACTTTGTGTCATACATCAATGCCAGCCACAAGCCGACCAGAACGAGCACCGGAACCAGAATGATCAGACGCACCAACCAGATCGTGCGGGGCGGCGCGGGTTTCGGTGCCATCGAGAGAATCCGCCTGGCCTCCTGCCCTCCGACTTCGCGGGTCAGAATCTCCCCGGTGACATCACGCCCGCCACGCCACAGGTGAAACAGACTGATAAACGTCCAGATCAATCCGAACGGAAAACCCCACCAACCGAGCAGGCAGGTGATGAGGGTGGCGGAGAACACCTCCCCCATCGGCCAGGCACCTTGGCTCACGTAATGCACGCTGCCCATGCTGCGCTTGAACGAAAGCACAACCACCGAAATCACATAGGGAACCGTAATGAACCTGCCACCGGCCATCACGCTATCAATCAGCGGACTGCTCGCCTGCGGAGGGGTATCCGCAAGATTCGTCGGTGGTGCATAGGGATTGACCGGCGGCAGCGGTGGCGGTGATGACAACGAACTCATCGACCGCATCTATCAGGCATGCCCCGGCATGTCAAACGAACGACCGGAAGCTGGAATCATCAAGCGGTCACCTTCTTCACATACATCGCCTTCAGGCCGATGGTCATGCCGTCCATCTTGCAGGAAATCTCGTGATCGCCATCCACCAGCCGGATCGGCTTGGATTTCGTTCCCACCTTGAGCACATCGGAAGAGCCCTTGAGCTTCAGGTCCTTGATCATCGCCACGATGTCTCCGTCCGCCAGCACGTTACCGAAGGCGTCCTTGACCACCCGCGGACCCGCGGCCGCATCCTCGGCCTCGGCCAGATCCCATTCATGGCCGCAGGTCACGCATTCGCAGTGTCCTTCACGGTTCAGGATTTCGGTCATTTCACACATCGGGCAGGCGGTTTCACTCATCACGGGCGAGGAAAGATCACCCACCCTCCGGGCGCAAGTGCGTTTGTGGTTTTTACCCCGGCGTTACCGCCATCATCAAGGTCCGCCTCATGTTCATCCTCAAGGGCGTGGACACCGGCAGTTGGAGCGACTGGAAACATTGGACGCTCGCCGGCACGTGAGGTTTCCCCGCCGCTTGATTCTTCACCCTTGAGATGCCGGAGGCATCCCAGCCAGTAGCCGGTGGTTGAACCCGCACAGCGGGTGACACCACCGGACAGGGATTCTCCGATATTTCCCGCATCCCGGCGGGATGCCAGCCGGTGGGCCTTGCGGCGCAGGCTGGCACCCACTGCCGGGGTGCGGATGTGTTTCGGGTGCCGTGGTCCGGTGGTGTCGCTACGCTCAACCACCGGCTACTGGCTTTCATGCCTCCGGCATGCTGGATGGTTTCCCGCCAGACCCGGCCCAAGGATCTTCAGTCCTGCTTCCACCAACCCGCCGGCTGTCCCGCCCGTTGACAACCAAACGATTCCACCGCTATCCTTGCCACGAAAGAAACTTCAGTCCGCCGAAGCATATCGATATGCCGGTGGGCTAATAACCACTGTTGGGCGAAAAATCACAATTTGCGAAACGGAGAGTAGGAGCATTCGCATGATCAAACGAATCATACCGGCACCTCGAACGTGCTTCATGCTCGCCTTGATTCTGGTCGTTGTCGCTTCGGCAATGGCAACAACCACTTTCGTCCTCAGGAAGCGTGTTGATGACCTTGGCAATGTCATGTTGGGTTCGACTTGGCGTCCAATGTATGAGCTGGATCAGTGGGCGAGCTTCTGGAACGGCTGGCCATCCAATATCCCCTGGGTTGCTGCGCAATTTTTCCTGATCCTTGGGATTGTGCTTTGGTTTCGCGGTAAGTCCTACGATGGCAAGATGAGCCGCCGAGGATCGAAAAGAATTGCCCAACTAGCCGGTCAAGGCGACGGCGATAAGCCGCCAAATTAAATTCGTCTCTGGAGTCAGTCCACACATTGAAACGAAAGAAGCGTCGAGCATCGAAACCAGAAGTAAAAAATGACTTGTGAGAAATGGAAATGTTACGGTGCGACCCTGACTCCAGACACGTGGCTGAACCCCGCCCTCGCTTCATGACAGCATCCCAAAACCATTTCCCGACAATATGAGATATGCCCGCATGGCGGCCTGGGCATTGTTGGGCGGCAGCACCATCTTGTTGGCAAGCTGTGCCGGCTACAACGGGGTGGTAACGGCACGGTGGCGGGCCTGGGAACACGGGGTGGCGCGCAACCCTGACGGTGTCCGAACGGGCTGCGAGCCATTCAGCTTGGGCGAGGGCCGCACCGCCATTCTTTTCGTGCATGGTTTCGGCGACAACCCGTCGGTCTGGAGGCCGATGGCGGAAAAATTCGCGGCGCAGGGATTCCACTGCCGAGCCATGCGCTTGCCGGGTTTCGGTGGGACGATGGAGGAACGCCGCCAGGTGGACCCCGAGGTCTGGACGAAGGCCATCGCGAACGAAGCGGCGCGTTTGCACCGCAGGCATGAGAAAGTCTGGATCGTGGCGCACTCGCTCGGCGCGGCGGTTTCGGTGAGACTCGTCCTGCAAGGGAAGGGCGACATCTCCGGACTGGCCCTGCTGGCCCCGTTGGTAATGGTCTCCGACAAACGCAGTCCCGTGTTAGGCCCACGCGCCTGGTTCAACCTGCTCGGCCGCCACATGGCCTTGCTCGAATCACCCTTTCCCGAGGATTGCCTAAAACCCCTGCCATCCGGGCGCCCGGCGGTCGAGCGCTTCATTCCGGTGAATATCTATCAGGCCCTGTTCAAGGTGCTGGATGAGAACGAAGGTCGTGCCGGTGATCTGCGCCTGCCACTCTACGGGGTGGTCACCCGGCAGGACCACGTGGCCGATCCGGTGGCCGCCGAAAACTGGCTCGACCGGACCTCGGGCGTGCCGCGCCGCCGCGTGGTCCATGCGCAAAATTCGGCTCATTTGATCCCACTGGATCTCGACGCCGACTGGATCGGCGATGAGATCGTGAAGTTCATCCGGGACCGCTAACGGAATGCAGGCACCTTTAGCCGCCCAGTCGACCGTCCTGCCCGTTGACATCCAAACGATTTCACCGCTATCCTTGCCACGAAAGAAAACCAGCCCGCCAAAGCATATCGATATGCCGGTGGCCTAATAACCACTGTTATTCCAAGAAAATTAGCCGATGAGATCGCTGCTTATCACCGCATTTTTAACCCTGCTTATTTCAACCGCACTTGCGAAGCGAGCCGCTCCCAGCAATATCAGGCCGGTCGTCGTCAACGGGGTTGAGTATCGCGCTCCCCTCGGTGTTGAGAAGATTGGATTCGTCCAAGCGTGGGACGTCGCAAAGAATAAACTCTTATGGGAGAAGAAGGTTTACAGCAGTCCACACAATCCGCTTCTCGAACAAGACGTCCAGTGGGTATTCATTACGGAGCTACAGCTGAAGAACGGTTTGATTTTCGTGACCAATGAACGCGGCGAGAGGTTTTCACTCGATACCGAATCAAAGAAGGTCGAAAAACTAAAGACCGAAAAAAAGAAAGGCTAACAATCGTGACGCGCCAACCGGCCATAAGCTTTTCAATTTCATTTCAACATCCCTTCAACCGCGCAGGTGGGCGCACATCTAACGTTCTGCTGGAAACCAGGATGAGAAATGGAGTTTTGATCCTGTGTGAACCGCAGCTCGGAGTCCGCTACTGATGGTTCCCGGTGGCACACGCGCGGCTGTTTGCAATCCTACAAGCTTGGCCGGCAAAGGAGCCCTCACCATTCCACGCCGACGCCTTCTTCGGGGATGAGGATCTGTTCGCTGATGCCGAGGCGGTCGGCCTCGGCTAACAGGCGATCGACGGGTTCGTCGTGGGGTTCGTTGCCGAGCGGGAAGGTGCCGTAGTGCATGGGGATGAGCAGTTTCGCGCCGAGATCGGCGCAGGCGCGCACGGCCTCCTCCGGGTTCATGTGGACGTCCCGGACCCCCTCTCGTTTTCAATCACTTTCGTATCGCTTGGATTCGCCCCCTTTTCATCTAGTTCCCCGCTATCAACCTCAAAACCAGACCCCATTTCCTAACCCAGCCGGATTACCCCTAGCCAGTCAAACACCCTGGTAAATCTTGAAAGAATCACTGAATTTCCTTTACTCGTAGAGTCCTGCTGACACGTTTGAAACGTTTCAAAAAAACATAATGAGCACTCACGCCGAAACATCCAGCTTTCTTGCCCCGGCATGCGCCCTCCTTGCTATTGTCATGCCTGTCCACGGCGGGGTTGTGGCCGTGAGAAACCTCTTTCTCTTGAAGGGCCAGGAGTTCACCCAAACCAGCCCATCCACGGTCAATCTACTGCCGGCCAATGAACGGCCCTTCTACTTTGCGGCGGACGTAGATGGTGACAACCTCGCAAGCATTGCCAAGCTTTCGCCCGCGCCAAAAATCCAACTGCCTGGCAACTCCACATTCTCGACACGGTTTACCACACCATGCCTCGGTTTGGGCAAGAACAGTGACGACGGCTGGAACTTCGGCTACGTCGGCAAAAAAGTGTTTGATAATTGGCGCACAAAAACGAAGGGGGACTTGGACAGTCTTTTTCCTAATGGAAATTACATTTTCACCGTTCAAGGCCATGTGATCAATCTCAGTCTGCCTAAGGACGCATACTCGTCAGCCCCCATTCTTGCCTTGAGTGGTGGCACATGGTCTGGCGGGGCATATCACATCCAAATCAACAAACCACTGACCATCAATTCCGGCACCTACGCCAAATATGGCACGCACATGAACGACTACATAGCTCTCAATATGTGGGATGACACGGTCGGTGGAGATTTGTTTGATTTTACTCAAGTCGCCAAAAAATTGGCCGGAGGGCCGCCGCCATCATCTTCGAAATACTATTCGCGCCGGGTTCCGGCCAACAGTTTGAAAGCCGACCACGTCTATTACATCAGTTCCGCCTTTGGCGCGGTCGTCAGCCTAAGCACCTCATTGTCGGGATGCCTCAGCGCCTCCAGCTTCGAAAGCTTCACGCATGTGAAAGTTGTCGTTACCGCCGTCCCATAATCCTCTGCCCCGGCACCTGCGGCACATCCCGCTTGTCGGTTGGTTCGGTGACAACCAGACGTTCAAGAGAAGCTCGATTCCATAAATATTCTCATGCTTTGAATAGATTCTTTGATTGTTTTTGTCTCGGCGAATTCGTTGGACCAACACCTTTTCCCTGCCCACTGAACCGCTCAACGGCTGTTACACGAGCCTCCCGCCA
>CANBTO010000189.1 GCA_947372405.1 Verrucomicrobiaceae bacterium | reverse complement strand
CGAGCGCGAGCTGCTCGACCAACTGCTCCGCAACATGGAGGCAGGTAAGAAGGATGAGGCCGCCGGAGTCTATTCGTTCACCGCGGAGGCCAGGGCCGCGATCGAAAAGTCCATCGCCGATCTCAACAGCACGGACCGTGAGAAGATGAACGCGGAGACGTTCAAGAATCTCGACAAGTTCGTCCTGCCGAAGGAAGCGAAGGTCATCGGCATCTATCAGGCATCGCAGATGGCCGTCACGCCGGACCTCTTCGTGCCGCTGCCTCTCGCCCAGGACCTCGCCGGGCTCGACGGCACCGTGCAGGGCATCGCACTGCGGCTGGACGACGCCTACGCCGCCGAGCAAGTCGCCGCGGAATCCCGAAAACTGTTAGGGCCCGACTGGTCGCTGCTGACCTGGGGAGACCAGTACCAGGCTTTCTTCGCGCTGATCAACCAGCAGCGGGTGATGATGTATTTCGCGCTCTCTTTCATTGTCCTTGTGTCCGCCTTCTCGATGATGGCGGTGATGTTCACGGTTACCATCCAGAAGCGCCGCGAGATCGGCGTGATGAAGGCGCTCGGCGCGGCTCCCGGCCAGATCGTGCGGGTGTTCCTCTATCAGGGAATGATCCTCGGCCTGATGGGAGCGGTGCTTGGCGTAGGTCTCGGCCGGCTGGTGATCCATTTCCGCGGACCCATCCAGGGGATTTTCCGCAATCTGGGCTTCGATCCCTTCGCCGCCTCGTTCACCGGCTTCGGCGTGCTGCCAGCCTACAACAATCCCGTCGAGCAGGCGGTCATCGGTCTGATGGCTTTCGTCCTCTGCTCCCTCGCCGCCCTCGTCCCTGCGTTTTTCGCCGCCCGCAGCGATGCCGCCAAGTCTCTCCGCAACCTCTGAATCATGGAAATCTGGCTCATCCAAAACGGCGAGAAAACCGGACCCATCCATGACTTCGAGGTTCGCAAGAAAATTGAAGCCGGCGAGCTCCAACCCGACACCCCGGCATGGCACGAAGGCCTGCCCGCATGGAAGCCTCTCGTCCAGATCAGCCTGTTCGAACGGGAGTTCGAGCGGCGCGTCGAAAGCCGCGACACCCCCGGTCCGCCGGACCTGACAGAACCTCCGGCCGGGTCCGCCACACCATCCGCGACAGCCTCCACATTTGTGATCCGCAGGTTCTGGGCGCGCTGGTTCGATCTTTATCTCTACGCCGGCATCTGGTGGTTCGCCATGTGGGCGAGCGGTCGTGACATCGGCGCCATAATCAGCAACTCGTGGATCATCCTGCTGCATTACGCGCCGTGGTTCGCCTTGGAATCGTTCCTCCTCCACCGCTTCGGAACCACGCCCGGCAAGTGGCTGCTGGGACTCAGGGTTTCCAACAACGATGGCTCGCTTCTCAGTCTCTCGGACGCCACCCGCCGCTCGGCGCGTGTGCTTTTCATCGGTCTCGGCTTCGGGTGGGGAGTCCTCTCGCTGATCTGCCAGCTTATGGCCTATTTCACCACCAAACGCCTCGGCCGCCCGCTGTGGGATTACTCCGGCGGTCATCAACTCACCGCGGAACCGCTCCATCCCATGCGTCTCGTCGCTTATGTCTTCGCGCTGTTCGCCGCGTTGCAACTCCAGGCGATCGTCATCTACCCCTACGTGTTGGAGGAGATGGAAAAACGATTTCCCGACTACAAGGAGGAGATCGAGAAAAACCAACCCTGGCACCTTCCGGTTCGATCAACATCTCCCGAGTGAGGACGGTAGAATTGAGGCCAGCCGCGAAAGCCTCCGCCCACCGCTCAGTGAACGGACGAATCTGAAACCGCAGGTTGCTCCTCGGGCGCATTCTTCATCTTCCGGTCCGTGAACTTCTGGACGAAGACATAACAGACCGGAATCAGGAACAGTCCGATGACGGTGGAGATCGTCATGCCGAAGACCACACCGGTGCCCATCGTGCTGCGGGAGGCCGCGCCGGAGCCTTTCGCGAGCATCAAGGGCACGCAACCGAGGATGAAGGCGAAGGACGTCATCAGGATCGGGCGCAAGCGCAGCTTCGCGCCTTCCAGCGCGGCTTCCAGCGTGGGCACTCCCTCGTCGCGTTTCATTTTCGCAAACTCAACGATGAGAATGGCGTTCTTGGCGGCCAGGCCGATAAGCATGACGAGACCGACCTGGGCATAGACGTTCATTTCGAAATGGCGCAGCAGCAGCCCTACCATGGTTCCCAGAATGACGGTGGGAACCGACAACAGCACGGCGAAGGGCAGCGACCAGCTTTCATACTGCGCGGCTAACAGAAGGAACACGAAGATGATCGCCATGCCGAATATCGCCCCTGCCTGGCCTTCGGATTTCTTTTCCTGAAGCGTGAGGCCGGACCACTCGTAGCCAACGTTGGACGGCATGTCCTTCATCACCTCCTCCATCGCCTTGAGCGCCTGCGCAGAGCTGTAGCCGGGAGCGGGAGCGCCCATCATCTCGGCGGACAGATAAAGATTGAAGCGAGTGGCGAAGTTGGGGCCTGACATCTTGGTGACGTTCACCAGCGTGCTGAGCGGCACCATGCCGCCGTCATTGTTGCGTACATAGAACTTCCCGATGTCGTCGGGCGTGTTGGTGAACTGGGGCTCGGCCTGCAGGAACACCTTGTAAACGCGGCCGAATTTCACGAAGTCGTTCACATACATCCCGCTGAGATAGGCTTGCAGGGTTTGGAACACGCTGTCCACCGGCACGCCGAGCGTGCGGGCCTTCTCGCGGTCCATCTCGACTTTCACCTGCGGCGTCGCGGGATTGAAGGTGGTGGTGAGGCGGCCGATTTCAGGGCGTTTCGCGGCCGCGGCTTGCACCTGTGTGACCATGGCGGCGAGTTGCTCGACGCTGCCGCCCGAACGGTCCTGAAGCTGCATGGTGAAGCCGGAAACGTTGCCGTATCCCGGTAGCGGCGGCGGACCGAAGGCGAAAATGCGCGCGCCGGGAATGCCGGCGAATTTTTTGTTCCAGCCAGCGGCGATCGCCTTGGCATGCAGCTCGGGAGTCTTGCGCTCTTCCCAGTCATCGAGGCCGATGAACATCAGCGCGGCGTTCGAGACGTTGAGGTTGTTAAGGATGTTCATGCCGCTGATGGCGAGGGCGGAACGCACGCCGTGGGTGCTGTTCACGATTTCCTCGACCTGCTTGAGCACTTCATCGGAACGCTGCACGGACGCTCCTTCCGGCAATTCGATGGCCACGAACATGTAGCCCTTGTCCTCGTCCGGAATGAATCCACCTGGCACGACCTTGCCGAGCGCCCAGATGCCGCCGCAGACGATGACGAGGATCAGCATGGAAAACGTCGCCTTGCGGGTGAGACCGCCGATGATCCGGCCATAACGATCAATGACCCAGTCGAAGAACGCGTTGAACTTCCGGAAGAACCAGGCGATCGGACCTTTGCCGGGGGTCGGTTTGCGCAGCAGCAGCGCGGAGAGCGCCGGACTGAGCGTGAGCGCGTTGATCGCGGAGAAAATCACCGAGACCGCGATGGTGATGGCGAACTGCTGATAGAGACGGCCGGTCACGCCACCCATGAAGGCGACGGGCACGAACACCGCGCAGAGAATGAGCGCGATGGCCACCACCGGCCCGGACACCTCCTGCATCGCCTTGCGTGTCGCATCCACCGGCGAAAGCCCGTGCTCGATGTGGTGCTGCACCGCCTCGACCACGACGATGGCGTCGTCCACCACGATGCCGATCGCGAGCACCAGTCCGAACATGGTGAGCGTGTTGACGCTGAAGCCTAACATCGGGAAGGCGATGAACACACCTAACAACGAAACCGGCACCGTCAGCATCGGGATGATGGTGGCACGGAAACTCTGCAGGAAGATGAACACCACGATGAGCACGAGGATGATGGCCTCGAACAGGGTATGGACGATGGCCTCCATCGAAGCCTTGATCGGCAGCGTGGAGTCGAGCGTGATGCTGTATTCCATGTCCGGTGGGAAACGCAGTTTCGCCTGCTCAAGGATCTCCTTCACGTTCTTCGCGGTTTCCAAGGCGTTTGCGCCGGGTGCCAGATAGACGCCGAGGGCGCCGGCCGGAGCCTTGTCCACGCGGGCGCGGAGGTCGTAGGTTTGCGCGCCGAGTTCCACGCGGCCCACGTCCTTGATCTTGACCTGCTTGCCATCGGCGCTGGCGCGGACGATGATCTCCTCGAATTCCTTGGGATCCTTCAGCAAGCCGAGTGCCCGGACGTTGAACTGGCTTTCCTGACCCTTGGGCGCGGGCTCCGCACCGATCCTGCCCGCAGGCGACTGGGCGTTCTGCTCCTTGATCGCGTTGGAAATGTCGGTGGGCGTGACGCCGAGGGAGGCGAGCTTCTCGGGATCCAGCCAGATGCGCATCGAGTAATCCTGCGCGGTGAAATTCTTCACGTCGCCCACGCCGCGGACCCGCTTGATCTGGTCCACCAGGTTGATGTCGGCGTAGTTGCCCAGGAACACGCCGTCATAAGAGCCCTTCGGCGAGGAAAGGCCGATGGCTAACAGAATATCGGGAGACGAGCGGTTGGTGATGACGCCCTCGCGTTTCACCGCATCCGGTAGCTGGGCTTCGGCCTGGCCCACGCGGTTCTGCGTGTTGACCTGCATGATGTCCACGTCGGTGCCGACATCGAAGGTGACGTTGAGCGTCATCTTGCCGTCGTTCGCGTTGTAGGACTGCATGTAGAGCAGCTTGTCCACGCCGTTGACTTTGGACTCGATGGGTGTGGCCACGGACTCCATGACCGCTTCCGCCGCCGCGCCGCGGTAGGTGGAGGTCACCTGGATGAGAGTGGGGCTGACGGTTGGATATTCGGCGATCGGCAGCCGGGTCAGGGAGACGAGACCCACGATGCAGGTGACGATGGAGATGACCATCGCTACGATGGGCCGGCGGATGAAGAATTCGGCCATGACGGGTTAGTGCTTGGCGGGTTTCTCCGCGTTGGCGGGTGCGGCATTCATGGCAGCCATCTGCGCGGCGGACATCGCCGTGACCGGCGCTCCCTCGCGCACCTTCTGGATGCCTTCGATCACGATTTTCTCGCCAGCCTTCAATCCCTCGAGCACAAGGAAATCGGAACCCACCTGTTCGCCAAGCTTGACCGGGCGTTGGTTCGCCTTGCCATCACCGGAGATCACCCAGACGAAGTTTTTCCCCTGAAGTTCGACGATGGCGCGCTCCGGCACCGTGATGCTGTTCGGCTTCTTGCCGAGATCGGCTCGCACCCGTGCAAACATGCCGGGACGCAGCAGCTTTTCCTTGTTGGGAAACTCGGCCCTCACCCGGAGCGTTCCGGTTTTCGAATCCACCGCGCGGTCGATGAAAACGAAGTGGCCCGCATCCGGATGCTCGGTGCCGCTGGAGAGGATCAGGGTGAGCGGCACCTTCTGGATGTCCCTGCCGCTGTCACGGCTCTTGGCCTCCGCCTTGAGATACTCCACCTCGCTCACGTTGCAGTAGAACCAGATCGGATCAAGCGTCGAAATCGTGGCCATCAGCGTGGGTTCGCCCTTGCCGACGAGCTCGCCGATAGAGACTTGCTTGGCGCCGATCAACCCGGTGGTGGGGGCGGTGACCGTGCAATAGCCGAGATCCAGTTGCGTGGCCTGCACCCGCGCCTCAGCGGTGGTCACACCGGCCTTGCCGACATCGACTGCGGCCCGCGCGTTGTCGAGGTCCTGCTTGGGAATCGCCCGTTTCTCATAAAGCGGCACCAACCGCGCGACGTCCGTCTCATACTTGCCGAGCGATGCCCTGGCCTCGCCCAGCGAACCTTCGGCGGCGGACAGCTTTTCGAGGAAGGGTTTTCGATCCAGTTCGAACAGCACATCACCCGCCTTCACCTCCGTGCCTTCGATAAAGAGCATCTTGTCCACGAATCCCTCCACCCGTGCGCGGACCTCCACGTTGCGCGGCGAATCGAGCTGGCCGATGAGCGTGGTGGTGAGCGGCACGTCCGAAGTGGCGATTTCCTTCACCTCGACAACCGGAGGTGGCGGTGCCATGGCTTCGGGTTTTTTGCAGGAGACCGCCGTCATGAATGCCAGCACAGGCAAGGCCTTGAAACAAGCGGGCATGCGCCCTGACCAGGAAGACCGGTATCGAGGAACAAAGAAACTCATGACAGGGCATCGTCCTGCAAGGGCAAGCTCGGAACGTTCCGCCTTCGCCTCACACGCCCCCATGTCTGAAAAGGAGTGGATCACGAAAACTTGTCTAATGAATGGTTCCCGGAACGTCAACGGCAACTTTGGCATGGCATGCGTTCGCGACGGCATCATGACACATTTGAGGCACCGGTATGACATCATGTAAGACCAAGGTCTGACGCTGGAAACTCCATGGTCAGGTTGTCACGAACCGGTCATTTTCAAGTTCGCTGATACCCGCAATGCGATCCGCTACATCCGTTAGAATAAAGACAATGCCACTTTCCCCGCCCGGATTCCAACTAACAGAAATACACCGTTTACAACCATTCCGCACCTTTCAACCGGGACATGCGCGTCCGCGCATCAGGCGTATTTCCCACCTTCTGGGATTCTCGTCGTAGCACTTAAGTCCTACGAGGCCCTTCAGTCAGTCGTTTGTCTTGCATAGCCGGGCGTTTTCGGGCACTTGTCCAACAGATGCGAGCTCTCATGTTCATCTCCGGATCCCTGCTCGTGAGTTCCTGCATTCTGGGTCCGCAGCCGGGATCACCGGACACAAGGCTTCCCTCATCCATCCGTGGAGACTCGGCGCCTCACGGCAGGTCGTTCGGAGACAAGGCGTGGCGCAAGGTCTTCACCGATTCCCACCTCGCCGCGCTGATTGATCGCGCGCTCGCCAACAACCCCGACCTCGTCGCAGCCACCTATCGCATCGAGCAGGCGCGCGCCGCGGCCAACGCCGCACGCTCCGACTGGTATCCCCAGCTCAACGGCAGCACCGGCGGCTCCGCGAACTACGCTTCACGCAACGCGGGCCAGGCATTTGGAGGAGACCGGACCTCGGCTTCCTATGACATCACCGCCCTGCTCAGCTGGGAAATCGACCTGTGGGGCGGGATCCACCGGAGCAACGAGGCCGCCCGCTCACGGTTGCTGTCCGCCGAATACCAGCGGGACGCCGTGCAGACCAGCCTGATCGCCTCGGTCGCCTCCGCCTACATCCAACTCAAGAATCTCGACGAGCGCCTCGCCATTTCCAAACGCACCGCGGAAAGCCGCAGGGCCTCGCTGGATCTGGTGAAGACACGCCGTGACGGCGGTGTCAGCTCCGACCTCGAAGTGGGCCAGGCCGAAGCGCTGTTAGGACAGGCGCTGACTGCCATCCCCACGACCGAGCAGGCAATCTCCGCCACGGAAAACGAGATCCGCGCCCTGCTGGGTGATTTTCCCGGCGGTGTGGCCCGCGGCGGCAGCCTCGACAAGCTCGACTCCTCGCTGCACATCGCCGGTGGTCTGCCCTCCAGCCTGATGGAGCGCCGCCCGGACATCGCCGCGGCCGACCACGACTATCAGGCGGCCCTCGCGGACATCGGCGTGGCCGAGGCGCTCAGGCTGCCCTCGCTCTCCCTAACAGGCAGCGGCGGGCTCATCAGCGCGCAGTTCGACAACCTTCTTCAGGGGAATTCCGCCGCCTACACCATCGGTCCGCGCCTCGCAGGACCCATCTTCGACGCCGGCCGCGGCAAGGCCCGCGTGGACGCCGCCAAGGCCCGCGCCGGAGAAGCTCACGCCGCGCACGACAAGGCGGCGAAACAAGCGTTCCGCGAAGCGGCGGACGCTATCAACGCCCACCTGAAAACCGGCCAGATCGTCACCGAACAAAGCCACCTTGTAGAGTCCAACCGCAAGGTCGCCTCCGTGGCCACGGACCGTTTCCAGGGTGGAGCCTCCAGTTATCTGGAAGTATTGGATGCCGAACGCAGCCTCTTCAACTCCGAGCTCGATCTCGCGGACGCGCGCCGCAACCGCCTGCTTTCGGTGGTCCAGGCTTACCGCGCCTTGGGCGGCGGCTGGAAGTAATCCTCGCATCATGCTCAAGCTGCTGTTGCTGCTCTTCGCGCTCGTTTCCGCCTGCGTCGTGATCCACGGTGCCGGCATGATGTTAGGCCTGCGCTGGCTGGGCCACACGCGGCCGACGCACCACCATCACTTCAGCCTGCCCCAGATGTTCTGGATCCTGATCCGCATCGTCTTCGGTCTTCTGATGCTGCATCTGCTGCAGATCCTTGTGTGGGCCACCTGTTATGATTTGAGCGGGTGTTTCGCTGACTTCGCCACCTCATTCTACTACTCAGCCACGAGTTACTCCACCGTCGGCTACGGCGATGTGATACCGCCCGGAAACTGGCGCATCCTGGGAGCCGTGGAAGCCGTCACCGGAATCCTCATGTTCGGCTGGAGCACGGGCGTGCTGTTCTCGGTGGTCAACCATCTGCAAAGCCGCTTCACCGGACATCTCCCGCACACCGAAACCCCGTGAATGGATCCAAAACAGAATTCAGCCGCGAGGTCTTCAGCCGCATCGCGCAATCGCTGGGGTTCTTCCTGAAATCCCCGGTGGTGGGCCGCAAGGCGAAGTGGCTGCTGGCCGCGCTGTTCCTGCTGATGCTCTGCATCAACGGCATGAATGTCGTGAACAGCTTCGTCGGCCGGAACTTCATGTCGTCCATTGAAAGCCGGGACTCCTTCGGCTTCGTGCGCTTCGCATGGCTGTATGTGGCGGTATTCGCT
>CANBTO010000188.1 GCA_947372405.1 Verrucomicrobiaceae bacterium | reverse complement strand
AACCGCGGCGGTCGTCGCCCGCTCGGGCATCAGCCACGGCACGGTCACCGTGTTCGTCCGCCACACCAGCGCAAGCCTCGTCATCATGGAGAATGCCGACCCCAGCGCCCGCCGCGATCTGGAGAAATACTTCGACCTGCTCGTCCCGGAGAACACGCCCTGGTTCATCCACACCCAGGAGGGCCCAGACGACATGCCGAGCCACATCCGCATGGCGCTCACCCGCACCAGCGAGGTCATCCCCGTCATGAACAGCCGCATGACCCTGGGCACATGGCAGGGCATCTTCCTGTTCGAGCACCGCCGCGCTCCACATCATCGAGACATCGTAGTCAGCGTTCTCGGCGAATAACCATCCAGTCCCATGAAAAACATTCCCGGGTTCGTGCGGCTACTTACGCTTTCAGTGCCTTTTCTCATCTCGCTGCCAGTATCCGGTGCTGGAGGAGGAGCCGGCGGGTTTCTGAAAAACCCGGATGCATGGTTCGCCGGACCCGATGCCGCGCGCATCGCCGCCAACATCCTTTCCTATCAGACGGACCTCGGAGGCTGGCCGAAAAACACCCGCACCGTGGACGCTCCCTTCACCGGTGACCGCAATGCACTTCATCCCACCTTCGACAACAGCGCGACCACCGACGAACTCCGGTTTCTCGCCCGTTACCACAATGCGACCACGAATGGGAAAAGCAGCGCGGCATTTTCGAAGGGACTCTCCTACATCCTCAAAGCCCAGTATCCCACCGGCGGCTGGCCGCAGTACTATCCACCAAGCAAACAATATCACCGCCACATCACTTTCAACGACGACGCGATGACCCGCCTGATGCTGTTTCTGCGCGAAGTGTGCGGTTCGGATACCTACGCCTTCGTCTCGGTCGCAGATCGGCAGGCGGCGGGCGAGGCGTTTGACAAGGGCATCGCATGCATTCTGAAATGCCAGATCCGGACCAACGGAAAACCCACCGTCTGGTGCGCCCAGCAGGATGAGGTCGATTACAGCCCGCGTCCTGGAAGAGCGTTTGAACTTGCCTCCTACAGCGGTTCCGAATCGGTCGGAATCACCCGCCTCCTGATGAGTCTCGACCACCCGTCGCCTGAAGTCGTCCAAGCCGTGGAGGGTGCGGTGGCATGGTTCGAATCCGCAAGAATCACAGGCATCCGGGTCGATGTGCTGCCTGATCCAAAATCAGAGAAGGGCACCAACAAGGTCGTTGTGGAGGATCCCGCCGCACCGCCTTTGTGGGCGCGCTTTTACGATCTAGTGAACTGCCGTCCGATGTTTGCTGACCGTGACGGTGTCGCGAAGGCGACCATCGCCGAGATCGGTTACGAACGCAGGAATGGATACTCATGGTACGGCACCTGGCCGCAAAGCCTGCTGGAGAAGGAATACCCGGCATGGAAACACAGGCTGGGGCGTGACCTGTGATCATGACCGTCTGCGGGAAGAGAAAACCGCTTACTCAAGCGTCCATCTTGGCGAGACATCCAGTTGACATGCGGTGGGCAACCTCATCCAATGCTGCCGGATGAATGACCATTCCGAAATCCTCATCAGCCTCGCCCTCTCGGAAGACATCGGGGATGGCGACATCACCTCGCTGTATTTCGTTCCCGATAACCGTCTTGCAAGAGCCTTCGTCACGGTGCGTCACGACGGCGTCGTTTCAGGAGTGGAACTGGCAGCGAGGGTTTTCCACAAAGTGGACGCCGACCTGGAAGTGGAGGTGCTGATTCCGGATGGCAGCCGAGTGAGCAAGGGCGCGCTGCTGATGCGAGTGGAAGGCAACGCGCGTTCGATCCTGACGGCGGAGCGGGTCGCACTCAATTTCCTTCAGAGACTCAGCGGCATCGCAAGCCTCACAGCCAGATATGTGAGCCTCGTCAAGGGAACCACCACGGGCATCCTCGACACACGCAAGACCACACCCGGTTTCCGGTTGCTGGAGAAACAGGCAGTCGTGCACGGCGGCGGCATCAACCACCGGCTCGGGCTCTATGACCGCGCCATGGCCAAGGACAACCACCTCGTCGCCGAAGGCGGGCCGGAAGCAATCCAGGCCTCGATCAAACGGTTGAAGAATGAGAAGCCCGATGTCGAAGTGGAGCTTGAGGCGGACAATCCCGAACAGGTCCGCGCCTTTCTCGCCATGGACGGGGTGGACCACATCCTGCTAGACAACATGAGCCTGGAGGAAATGCGCGAGGCGGTCGCGGAACGTGGAGTCCGTGCGCGGCCGCTTTTGGAAGCCAGCGGCGGAGTGAATCTCAAAACCGTGCACGGCATCGCGGAAACCGGCGTCGATTTCATTTCAGTCGGCGCGCTCACCCATTCCGCTCCGGCCCTTGACATCGGCCTGGATTTCATCCCGCTCTAACAGACCACCATGTCCGACGAATTCCACGGGACCGCAGCGACATTTCCGGACCCGTTCCGCCTGCTGGTCAAGGAAACCGTGGAATCCACCAACGACGAGGTCCGCGCTTTAGGTCAAGCGGGAGCTCCCACCGGCTTGGTTCTACTGGCACAGCGGCAAACGGCTGGCCGCGGCCGCCGAGGCAGCACATGGTTTTCACCCGACGGCGAGTCGCTCGCATTTTCGATCCTCGTTCGCCCGGACGAACCCAAAGCCCTGTGGCCGCGTCTCGCACTCGCGACCGGACTCGCCGTGGCGGAGGCCGTCGAGTCCTTCGGCGTGACGAGCGGCATCAAATGGCCGAACGACGTCTGGATCCAGGGCCGCAAGGTGGCTGGAATCCTCGTCGAAGCGGGCGCGGATTTCGCCGTTGTCGGCATCGGCCTGAACGTCAACACCCAGCATTTTCCGCCCGAAGTCGCGAATATCGCCACTTCCCTATGCATGGAAACAGGAACCAGCATTCCGCGCCACGAAGCGCTAGGAGCCGTCGTCCGCTGTTTTACGAACCGCAGCCGCCAGATCGGCGCGGATTTCGAAGAGTTGCTCGATGCGGTTCGCCTGCGCTGTGTACTCAGCGGACGCCTTGTCTCCCTCACCACTTCGAATGGACCGATGCACGGCATGGTGGAGGGAATAGCGCCCAGCGGGGCCTTGCTCCTGCGCACGGATGGACGTTTGGAAAGCCTGATCCAGGCGGACGAGGTGCGCATCCTCGCCTGACGCGGCGTTTGATTTCTCCGGTTTCACGGAAATATCCGATTCCAATCCCTTGCCGCCCACACCAGAGTGAATACATGAACCTTCCCCGGATGTTTCTCCGCACCGCCGCGCTCTGCTTGTGCCTGTGCGCTTGTTCGTTGTTCCAGCCTGCCGGACACGACAAATCCAAGGATAAAGCCCCAAAAAACCCGCCCCAACTTGTAGGCCGCATCGCCTCGATTCCGGCGGACAAACGCTTCGTACTGATTCAAAGTTACGGAACCTGGAATATCGAATCCGGCACCGTCCTCACCACCCGTGGCCCCGATGATCGCACTGCAAACCTCCGCACCACGGGCGAATCCCTAGGCCAATTCGCGGCTGCGGATCTCCAATCCGGTCTCGTCGAAGTGGGAGATGCGGTCTATACCAGCCACATTCCGAAGCCCGCCACAGCCCCCGAAGAACCCGGCACGGCCACCCAACCCCTTGAAAACCAGCAAAAACCCCGGACAGAAAATGTTCAAAAAAATAATTAACTTTTCGCGAATTCTTTTCTTCCAATACATCTTTGGGTGCCGTATTTTAAAAACGTCCCGACTAGCACAGACTTTGAACTAAAAAATACGTAATTTTAGGGTTGATTACTATCCGTAAACCCGGGTAGCTTCTCTTCCGCAATGGCTGTGCCCCCTTACATGTCCCGAAACATGAACACTACAACCAGCCATAATGAAAACCATGAACGCCTCGGGCGCTTCGGTGAAAGCCGATGCGGACCGTCTTGCTGACTTCGTCCTGTTTACGCAGCGGAGTTGCATCCTCAACCTGTCAACAGAACTCAACAAAGGTAACATTTCGTTTCCCCAGTTCTTCCTGCTGACATACCTGTCCAGCGAAGAATACCTCACCATGTCAGACATTGCCAAAAAGATGGGCCACTCGACCGCAGCCGCCACCGGCTTGGTCGACCGTCTTGAAAAGCTGTCCTACGTGGAACGGGTTCACGCAGCCGAAGATCGTCGTAAGATCATGGTGCGCATCACCGCGAAAGGAGTCGAACTCGTTTCGAAGATGCGCTCTGAGATCGCGAACGACCTCGCCGGCATTCTGGCAGGCATGGATGAGGATCAGGCTGAAGCCGTCGAACACACCAAGCGTGCCATCAGTGGCCGCTCCATGGCGTGAGCGAAGGAAATGACGCCTGCAACATAAACCAGCTTGGCGAATCCTAAGCGCCTCCGTTACCGTCCCCGGGTGACGGAGGCGTTCCCCTTTCTGTACCCATTGAACGAATTGCCCGGCATCCGTGCCGGATGGCTGGAGCGCGTGCCCAGACTTGCAATTACGGGAGACCGTGACGAGGCGATGACCCGGCTCCGCCCTTTCCACGAATCCGTCGTTTCGGAATTCGCAGGGAGCCAGGCCCAATGGTGGCGGGCCGAGCAGGTCCACGGAAATTCCATCGCAGTTGTTCCTGGTAGCTCGCAAACCATCGCGCCGGACGGCTTGCCGGTAGTTCCCGGAGTGGACGGACTGGTGACCGCCGAAGCAGGTGTTGTGCTTTCCATCTATGTGGCGGATTGCGGCGCGATCTGGCTGGCGGACCGCAGGACCGGAGCCATCGGGCTGCTGCACTCCGGAAAAAAAGGTACGGAATCCAACATCCTTGGTCTTGCATTGGACACCATGGCCCGGCGTTTCGGCACCATTCCGGGCGACGTGACGGCCGTGCTCAGTCCCTGCATCCGGCTGCCGGACTACGATGTGGATTTCGCCACACAGATCGGAAAGCAGGCCACTGCCGCCGGAGTGGGAAATTTCATCGACTGCGGACTGAATACCGCGTCTGATCTCGAGCGCTTTTACAGCTACCGCAAGGAACTTGGAAAAACCGGCCGCATGATGGCCTTGATCATCCGCGATTCCCCACCATGACCACCCTCACACTTGCCGCCCCCGCCAAACTGAACCTTTCCCTGCGCGTGCTGGGCAAGCGCGATGACGGATTCCATGAAATCGACACCCTGATGGTGAAGTTGCCTGATCTGGCGGATCGCATCGAGATTGTCCAAAACGCCAGTGGCTTTTCATTTCAATGCGATGATCCGGATCTGCCAGCCGACGCGCAGAACCTCGTTGTGAAAGCCGTCCGTGCTTATGAAGCCGCCTCCGGAACTTCCTGCGGATTCTCCATCACGCTCAAAAAACGCATCCCCCATGGCGCAGGTCTCGGTGGGGGCAGCAGTGATGCTGCGACCACCTTGTTAGGTCTGGACCAGCTCCATGAGCAAAAACTCGGAGTCGCGCGCCTGCGGGATATCGCCGCGGAGCTGGGATCCGACATCCCGTTTTTCCTGACACCCGGCGCGGCGCGCTGCCGCGGCCGTGGCGAGATCGTCGAAGCTATTTCTTCCCTGAAACCCATGCGGGTCCTGCTGCTCAAACCCTGGTTCGCGGTGCCCACTCCGGATGCATATGGCCGTTGGGGGGATTCGGTGGAACTCCCGGGCGTCCGCTACAAGCCCCAGGAAACCGGAGAAGTTCCGCTCGTCAATGACCTCGAGCGACCGGTCTTCGCCAAACACCGCTTCCTCGCCGAGCTCAAGCAGTGGCTGTTAGGTCGGCGCGAAACCTCGGCCGCGCTGCTCTGCGGCAGCGGCTCCACCGTTTTCGCAGTCCTTCATGATGACGCGGATGCCGAGGCCCTCGCCAAGTGTGCCAGACACGAACTCGATCCCGATCTCTGGCATTGGAGCGGACGCACCGCCACCTGACTCGGACTCGGCAAAAGAATCAACTGGCCTTGTGAGGCACCTCGGCAAGAAGCGGCGAGGCTGCGATGTCGGACGGTGCCACCACCGTTTCATCGAGAGGCAGGCGATCCATGCCTCCGTAGCGCTGCTCGATGATCTTCCGCACCTCAGGGCGCTGCAGGTCGTAATCCCGGAATTTTCTCAAGGCGCAGAGTTTCACCCCGGCATGCTGATAGACTTTCCAGACAAGCTCGGAGCAATAGAGCTTCCTGTCGTCCCATCTGAAACGCACATCATAATCGCGACCGATCTGAGCCTCGGCCCAGGTCCGGGCCTTGTGGTAGGATTCCAGTGTCACCGGAATTTTCAACCTGCGGGCGGTGAAGGTCCCCGGCAGGCTGCGCGAGGCGAAGTTGTCCAACGTGGTGACTCCGACCGGTTGCACGGCCTCAAAAACCATCAGTTTGCCATCCCTTTCAAACACGATGCCGCAATGGGTGTAGGGCGACGCAGTTGCGGCGATGATCGCCGCGCCTTGGCCGAATCTGGAACTGCTGAAAACAATGTCACCCTCGCGAAGGTCGTATGGAACCTCGTTCGCAAAGAGCGATTGAAGCCCGGCAAACAGCAGGAAAGCGGCGACGCAGTATCTGGATCTGTTCTTTTTCACAATGATACAATCAGCCTATTATAGATGCTGTCCATAACTCAATGCTCTTTCTCCGGAGGCGGGATAAATTCATCCACGGCACGATAGGTAATGCGTTTGGTCACCGGATCGGCATAGAAAAACACGTAGAAGCGGGAAATGTGATCTTCGGGCCAACGGGTGGCGGCCAGAACGCGGTCACCTTCCGGTTCCCTCACGCCAAGACCCACGTCGTAGAATTTTTCGGCGCGGGCACCGGTGGGCCGGACGATGGTGCTCTGGCTTGGAAGCAAGGAGAACTTGGCCGTGCCGACGTAGCCGAGAACCGGCTTGTCCGCGTGATTGTAGAAATATACGTCACCAGCCCGGAACGACGAGTCTTCCGCAGGGATCAGGATCGGTAAATAGCCGCCCTTGGGCGAGGTGACCAACAGCACGATGAACGACTTTCCGTCGTCGGGCAGCGTGATCGCCGCCAAGGAGACGTTCTTGTCCACAGCCCAGAGGCTGAACACACGGTCGGGAGGACTTTGCGCAGGTGACAAGTTGTTGACCGGCAGGGAAAACGGCGCGCTGCGGTGCTCCCCGGCTGCTAACAACACCGGCCCCAGATCCTCCGGCTCGCTCTCCGCGATGAAGCGCACCTTCGCAGCCGACTTGGAGGGATCCTTTGCCTCGGTGACGGCGGCAATGGCCATGACGAGGACGAGCGGAATAAAGAAAAATTTCATTTATTAGGTTGGTTATATCTCGCTGGAATTCAGCCAGCGGAACGACTTGATGCAAAACCTCCGTCCAAACGTCACGTTTGAAGGTCTGGCGGGAACCGTTTCGGCAGCGTCGGCGGGATCGACGAAATTACGATCCCGTTCGACGACCGCTTCGCACCAGGCGCGGGCCTTCACGTTTCCGCCACTGTCCACTGACTCTCCATAGGTCCGGATGATGAAACTATCGGAACGCGCGGAAAGGACAGGCGCGATCGGCGTCAGGATGTCCCCCTGTTTGACGAGGCTGGGGCTGCCGTAGTTGATGGGGCCACTCTCCGCTTCGGGGAAGGCGAAACGATTGGCGGTGGTGCTGCTAACACTGCGACTGGTATTCTGAATTTTGTTAACCAAAACATTAGGGGAATCCAGGGCGCTTTGGACGGCTCCCGATTTGGCCAGATCCTTGTCGGTCCCCACCCGCCGGTTGATGAAGTCCGCGAGACTTATGAATGGACCGCGCTTGCGCACTTCCTTGACGATCGCTTGTGCCAGACTGTCGATTTCACTGTCCGTGAGCGTGCGGCGGCCCACCCATTGGTCATTGTTCGGGACAGCCTCGTCCTTGGCGATCACGTTTTTAGGGGCGGCCAGGTTGGCGACCGGCGTGTTGCCATCGGCAACGGCGATGGTTTCCGCTCCACTGTCATCGCGCACCACGATCGGGCGGCTTTTGAGCGAACCCAGCACGGTCTTCCATGCTTCGACCGAAGTAGAGTTCACGTTGAAAAGTCCATCCACCCGCAAGTAACTGGCGAGATTGGAAATCGCAGTGTCAGATGGCCCGCTACCACCGAAATAGCTGCCAAGGAGTTGGCTGGCGTCTTTGCCGTCGAGCGCAGGCAGGTAACGCCTGACAGGCAGCGGCGTGGCACCGGCAAAGAACTCGGCGGCGACTGTCTTCTGATCCCGTGCCTTCGAAAATGCCGGTGTGTTTTGCGGGGCGATACCCGAAAGGAAGTAGTCATCCCACAGCGCGCGGTTCGCCAGATAGGAATGATCTGCCAGTGGATATGGCGAAGCAGGAAGCGCATTTTGCTTGGGTAGCGTGCCTTCCGTCTGGTCAGAGGCCAGCATCGGTGGTGCAAGCGAGTTTCCGATGGCGTGGGAAACATGCGGCAACATCGGCTCGCGATCATTAGCGGTGCCGCCCAAAGACGGTCGCAGAAAGTTGAAACCATTCGCGCACGAGTGCTGGAAGGCGGCTAGCGAGACTATCGGTTCTCGCGGCACGGTATGGGTTGTTACAAAAGTGGATCCCAACTGCGCAAAGTGACTGCCCCCATAGTAGCCGTTTCCGGACGGATTGTTATCCAGAGGAGCTTTGAGCCAGCTCGTCATCGGAGTAACGACCACCTCGTAAGGCAGCATGTCGCGTTCCTTGTCCGCAAAGTTATAGAAGTCCACATGGAAGGCCCGCGGATTGAACTGGGCGAACGAACGGGTGCCGAGCGTCGAATCCACCTCGGTC
>CANBTO010000187.1 GCA_947372405.1 Verrucomicrobiaceae bacterium | reverse complement strand
AATCTTTCCGGCGCGGAATCTCGATGCCCGCCGCGTCGGCGTGACTCAGGAGCCGTGTCCACGCAGCAGGCAGATGTAGGGTCATTTCCTCGCTCATGGGTCTGGAGTTCCAGGGGCCGGGACTCATGACCGCCGTTCCATCGAACTCGATCCGATCCGCCACGACGGGCAAATCCACCATGGCATCGGTTAGCCAAGCGATGGTGTCGTGCATTACGGGTGTTTTCTGCAATTCGGGCAGGCCGATGTGTGGCCAGGTGAAATCATCATGCCAGAGACCGTTATAGTGATTACTGGCGCAGGGCCGTAACAGTTCGCGACCGTCGATCTTCACGCGGCATACGCTGTAAAGCTCGCGCATTTGCACGGCGAGGGCGTCATACATGGGCCGGAACTTGGGGTTGGGTGGAAGGCTTGCAGGAGCAACACCAGCGGCCGTGATTGCGGGGGCGGCCATGACGCCTGCCACGGCGGTCCCAGCAAGGCGGAGATACTCACGACGGGAGATATGATGGTTCATGGTTAAAATTGGTATTCCACACCCGCAATTCAACTGAGGATCTGCTTGATCGGGCCGAGCTGATCGAGCTTCAAGCGGGACATTTCCAGATCGAGGTCGCCGTAGTGTTTGATCGGATTTTCATGGGCGTTCAGTAGAGTGGTGTACCAGTTGCCGAGGGTCTTGTGTCCTTCGGTGGCATGATAGGGCAACTGGGCCGATTCCGGTGCGGCAATCGCCATCAAAGAGGTGAGCGCCCCCCTCCGAGGGAAGCGATGAACAACAAGGTAGGGCGTGACATATATGCATTGGATGCTAACCGGTCCACCCCAATGGCGGTAGTTGGAATTTTCTGAAAATGACAGTCGCCTGATTTAAATGACAAGTTCCTTGATCAAGCCGGTCTGGTCGCCTTTGAGCGCAGGATCCAAGGCACCATAGTGCTTGATTGGATTACCATTTACGTTGAGAAGGGTTGTGTACCAATTTCCAAGAGTCTTGTGGCCCACCGTGCCCCAGTAAGGAAGGCGCATGTAGCGACGACCGAGGTTGAGCTTGGTGTTGCTGCCGGCCATCACGATGAACGGGTATTCCGTGCCGTGGCTGTGGTGGGTTTCTCCGTTGTCCGGGAAATAGAAGATCATGGTGTTGTCAAACATGGTGCCGTTGCCCTCACGCACGCCCTTGAGACGGGTGACGATGCGGTCCACCAAGGTCATGTGATGAGTATTGGTGCGGTGTCTGATCTCAAGCGCATCGACCCCGGCGATCACCTTGCCGTGGCCCACGTCGTGCATGTTGACCTTTTCCTTTTCCATGCCGGTGATGCCGGTGTATTCGTGACCAAGCTCGTCCACCGTGAAGGCCGCGACATTGGTCAACCCTGAAATCAACGAAGCGAGGAGCACTTCAACATGGCCGATCTGGCGGTCGAAGGTGCTCATGTCTTTGTTTAAATATTTGTCATCCAGTTTGGGGATGTACTGGCGGACCACATCGGCCATGAGATCGACCTTGCGGTTTTTTTCACGGATGTCCTCGATCGAGTTGGCATAGTTTCCGACCTTGTTTCGCTCAATACCCTGCAGGTGCTGAGCCAGCCCGGATTGGTTGGCGGCGGCGAATTCCAAGACCTTGCGTTCTAACTGATACTTGATCTGCCCATCCTTGGTGTTGGCCACCGATTTGAATATCTCATCCACGGCGATCTTGGGACAACCAAAGGCGTAGTTCGGTTGCTGTGGACCGCGTGCAGAAAAACCCTTCGCGATGCCGTCGAGGCTGCCACGGGCGTTGCCACCGCCGGTGGGAAAACAGGCCAGTTCGATGTGTTCAAGAGGGGAGGGGAAAAGTTTCGCCAGTTCGAAGTCCACGGTGGCCCACTTGATCGAACTGAGACGCTCATTCGCCATGTAGGCACCGAGTGAGGAACACCACGAGTGGTGGCCGGTGGTGCACATCTTACCGGAAAGTCCTTGGAGGATAGTCAGGTTGGCCTTGTGTTTTTCTAGTGGACCCATCCAGTCGGGAAGCTGGTGTCTATCGAGATCCACTTCGAAAGGCAGGTTCTTGTCTTCTAACGCCTGCTCCTTCGGCCCCAAGGTCGGTGGCACCACGCTCTTGGGGAACAGGCCATTGCCTCGGTGCATGAAGATGAAGCGCATGGGCGGATTGCCCGGATTTGCCACGCTCATTTGGGCAGCGGATAGATTTGGAATGATGCCGGGTAGGGAAAGTCCTCCCATGGCAAGAAATGCATTCTGGATGAAGTCGCGTCGGTTTTGCATAGTATGGGTATCTTGCTGCGTGGAAATTCTGGAAAATGATTTTTTGGGCTTACTTGCGATACATAAACGAATCCGAGGTAAGTAGCGAGACAATAACTGCCTTGAAACTGCCACCACTGCCGACGTAGGCTTTATCGGCATCAATCAGGGTCTTGGAGTCGGAAAGCATTTCATTGCGCCCCATGTAGAAACGGAAGGCGTAGCGGATGATCGACTGGCGGGCCCGCACGGACTTCGCCAGTTTTGCAATCATATCGAGCGCGTCCGTAACATCGCCATCCAGCTTGGGATCGCCGGTGCTGTCGAGCGCCCCGTGGGCATTAACCGGAAGTGTCTGATAGACATTGAGTCGCTGGTCGGCTGTTTTTCCAACAACCTTTTCGGGATATTCCAGAAACTCCTCAATCCGATAACGGCCGAAGTCATCGAAGATTTCAAAGGGCAGCCCGAGCGGGTTCATGAATTGATGGCATTTCATGCACTCCGGTTCCTGAGTCTTCACTTCCAGACGCGAGCGCAGAGTCTTTTCATGATTCTCTGGGATGACGGCATCCACGGTGATCGGGATGTCAGGAACACGTCCCGCTAGCAACTTTTCACGCACCCATCGGCCGCGGGTGACGGGATCGTTCTGGGTGTTTTTGGAATGCGCGATCAGCCACGCTGGATGGCTGAGGATTCCCTTGCGGTTGGCGATTTTGAAGGGTTGCTTGACCGGGTAGTCCCAGAATTTTCCGTTACCCACCTTGGGGTCGAATTGAGTGGATTTCCAACTTCCATAACGACCAATGTCTGGAGTGGAGGGAAGACCATAGAAGGGAGCGTGATGGAAGGTGTATCCATGTGCCCAAGGAACTGTTGTGAATGGAGTCCGACCTTGTCCGAATGACTCTTGGAAATACAGCATGAAGTTCTTTAACTCTCCGGGTCGCGTGGCATCTAACGGCCGCATCGAAGATCGTGCTTTGATGAAGTCGATGTTCTTGTCTAGGACGCCTTGGGCATCGTTTCTCCAATCCGTATTCTTGAGGGCCTCGTAAACCTCGCGCCATTCCTTGATGATCTTCGACCCCTCTTCATCAGTCTTGTCATGATAAACGAAAAACTCATCGGTGGTGAGGAGGTTTTCGAAAAGGTTCTGGTCCTTCTGTAACAGCCAATCGACCACCCGGTCCGCCTCATCCACCATGAAGCCGGGAGACGCCAAAGTCCCGCGGTCGGGATTGCGGTAAATGCCACCACCGCGTTCGGTGTCTTTGAAGACTTTTGTTGCATTCGGATAGCCGAAGAACTCGCGGAAAAACCGCACGATCTTCGGGTGAGAGGTGACGTGGGACGTTAAATGCATCCCACTGACGCTCGGGTCAATCTGGCCGCTGTAATAGGTTTTATCCTGTAGCAGACGTTCGACCTCCCGTTTGTAATCCTCCTTGGAAACCAGCTTGCCGGATTGGGCAGCGTTGATCAGTGCTGCATCCGGCCCCCGGTCCCCCAAGGCATAGGAAATGGAGTAGGCACCCTCGCGGGGAGATAGCATTTTCCTACCCGATAGATCCGCCGAGCCAGCACCAAACTCCAACCGATAGAGAAACTCCGATTCCAAAAGTACAGCCTCTAACATTTTCTGAAGGCCCTCGGTATTGCCGCCGATGGCAATGGTGGAACGCGTGAGATCCAGATACTTTTTAAGCTCTACATCGGTCGGTTTCCGTCGCAGGACGCGATCAAATTGCGTCTCAATGGCGTCGGAAATTTCCTTATCCGTCGGCACAGACTTTTTCAGAATGATGGATTCAAAAACGGCAGGCGTCTCTTTGGGCGACCACTTGTCCTTCGGGTCGGGAAAATCCGTGGCCTGGATTTCACCGGCCTTCACCCGCGCCGGTCGGATCTGCTTGGTAGAGATCCATTCGGCATTGGTCATCATCACTAGCAGGCTGCCACCATCCAATAGATTTGTATCGTAATCGCGGACGCCCGAAGTATCCGGTAGCACAAAGGGATTGGTCACTCCATACATCGGCTGCATCCGGTCTTTTCCTTCGAGCTTGAAAACGTCGAGCACGCGTTGTTCAAAAATCTGCGGACTTACTAACCAGCGCCGCGCTGGTGTGTAGGGAGCGTCCTTGATGGCACCGCTGAACAACTTGCCGTGATCAATGGCGTTGCCGTAGCCAGGGTAGCGCAGTTTATCCTCCAGCTTCGAGGCATTGTTCGCATGGAGGTCCTCGGAAATCCATGCGAGCAGCCGCTTGCGTTCCTCATCCGTGGGCTGCGTCTTCTTTTTCTTGGGCGGCATCTCCTCGAAATACACCTTCTCCTGCATCCGGTTCATCAAATCGAGCCGCGCGGTCAGGGACAGTTCGCTTAAATTATCCAGCCGGATATCCCCCTTCTGCGTCGTATCATCGTGGCAGTCGTAGCAGTAAGTCTCTAGCAGATTTCCCGCCTCCTTGGGCAGCACCAAAGTCGTGCCCGGGGCGGCGGCGGCGGGAAGAACGACGGAGGCTAGCGCGATGATAGTTAAAACGGATTGGCAGGTCATGGTAATCAAGCCATCAAATGGGGAAAACTCGCAATTTCTGAAATCCAGATAATCCCCCTGTCCGCCCACCGGGCTTGTCTCGAAGCCGAGTTTCAGCAGAATTCGGACCACACGGTTGATGGGAGATCGCTTTCGCACGCGAAATGAATACCGTGGATCCGTTGAGATGTTTCTGAACACTTGCGAAAAAGTGACGCTTTTATGCGACAATTTGATGAATGAGTCGGAAAAGCTGATATTGCCGCCTTCTGTGGGTGCCGTCGAAGTCTCTGTTTTCGCTCCGAGTCCGCTAGACCCGCTATGGTTGGGTTTTGCGGCCGAGGTAACGGTAGTATGAAGCGAGTGGGTCGGAAACGACGGGCTGTCGAGCCTGCGCGCTCACTGCAAATAGGAGCGTCATGCATAGGAAGGCTATGCACACCCGAGCAGAACGATTCATTTGGCATTAGTATTTGGGTTTGTAGCGCTCATCATCGTCTTGTGGAAGTTCCTGCGGTGTGACTGGAAGTGGTGGTGGCGAGATAATCGGCGGTTTGTGCCGCTCTGCTAGAGCAGCTAGTGTCCGCACTAACGCTTCCTCTGAGAAGAGGGTGCCGCTCTTGTCTCGACGGCGAAGATAAAACAGCACGACAAAAGGTGGCGTGGCCATAGCCATCACTATGCCAAAAAAAACATAGGAGTGGCCGAACCAGCTAACATTGAAAATGGCAAGCAACCAAATCAACACGATGATCCAGAAGACGAAGCAGAGCATGAAACCATAGGTGGCGATCACTTGAGGCCTATTCCATGATGTCGTCTCTATGATTATGTAACTCTCGGAGGTATAAATGATAAAGTTTTGATCTTGATGGATGTTGCGAAGTAAGCGGTGACTCCGCAAAGGCAGAATCGGAATATGTCCGAGTATCGTCCACTCGGTTGTAATATAAGAGCCGTCGGCATGAAAATCGCGTTCGCCATAGTAGGCTGTTCCGAAGCCATTAATTGATGTCGGCATAAAGTGGTGTGCAGTGGCCTGAGATTTAAATGATGACACGTCGTGATAGCTTACGACCCGTGGTTTTGCATCGGTATCTTCCCAAGCTCATGGCGGGAGTGTGTGCTGCACTGGCTGTGCTGGCAATTGGGGAATGGCCAGACTTGTGGGTTTCGCTACCGTGGGTCGGGCTTCGCGCGGGTGGGGCACTGAGGCACTAGGCTGCGATGCTAATTTCAATGGCAATCACAAGATTTTCATTCACATCTCGCTTCGCGGGCGAGATGAATCTCGCGCTCCGTGAAGCGAGGTCAGGCGGGGGCACCGATGGCACCTGGGATGGGGCCGGGGCCTTCGGGACGGTCATCTTCGACGGCCTTGGGCACGGGCTTTTTCTTGAGCTCGTCCGGGACGGGCGGCGGCTTGGGGGCGGTGGGCGGGTTGCGCATTTCTCCGAAGTCGATGATGTCGCGGAGGTGAGAGGCGTCGAGGGTTTCGAATTCGAGCAGGGCCTTGGCGATGATTTCCACCTTGTCGCGGCCCTCGTTGAGGATGCGCTCGGCGATCGCGTAGGCGTCGTCGATGAAACGCTTGATTTCCTCGTCGATGACCTTGGCGGTGTTCTGGCTGTAGTTGGCGCGGCGACCGCCCATGTCGCCACGGCCAAGGAAGACGGGCCCGTCGCCCTCGCCGTATTCGACCATGCCGAGCTTATCACTCATGCCCCATTGGCAGACCATGTGGCGGGCGAGTGCGGTGGCTTGGCGGATGTCGCCGGATGCGCCGTTAGAAACGTCGTCGCTATGGAAGGCTTCGGCGATGCGGCCACCCATGGTGACGATGAGGTCGGCGAGAGCCTCCTTTTTCTGGGTCGAGTATTTATCGCCTTCTGGCAGCATCATGGTGGCACCCAGATAGGGGCCGCGAGGGATGATGGTGACCTTGTGGAGCGGATGGGTATCGGGCAGCACCATGTTCAGGTAGGCGTGGCCGGCCTCGTGCCATGCGGTGCCGGTTTTTTCCTTATCGGACATTGCCATGCTGCGGCGTTCGCGGCCCCAACGGACCTTGTCGCGGGCCTCTTCCATCTCGTCGAGGGTGACGGCGGTGAGTCCGCGGCGGGCGGCGAGGAGGGCGGATTCGTTGATGAGGTTGGCGAGTTCCGCGCCAGAAAATCCTGGGGTGCCTTTGGCGATTTTCGAGAGATCCACTCCGGCGGCGAGTTTGATTTTCTTCACATGGACGCGGAGGATTTCCTCGCGGCCATTCACGTCGGGTAGGGAAATCGTGACTTGGCGGTCAAAACGGCCGGGGCGCAGGAGTGCTGGATCGAGCACGTCCGGCCTGTTAGTTGCGGCGATGATGATGACGCCTTCTTGGGTGTCGAAGCCGTCCATCTCGACGAGCAGTTGGTTGAGCGTCTGCTCGCGCTCGTCGTGGCCGCCGCCCATGCCGTGGCCGCGATGGCGACCGACGGCGTCGATTTCGTCGATGAAAATCAGGCAGGGCGCGTGTTTGCGGCCTTGTTCGAACATGTCGCGGACGCGGGAGGCTCCCACGCCGACAAACATTTCCACGAAGTCCGAGCCGGAGATCGAGAAGAACGGCACGTCCGCCTCACCAGCGATAGCGCGGGCTAACAGCGTCTTGCCGGTGCCAGGTGAGCCGACCATCAGGACGCCCTTGGGGATCGAGCCGCCGAGTTTCTGGAACTTGCGGGGATCGCGGAGGAAATCGACGATTTCAAAGAGTTCTTCCTTGGCTTCCTGAATGCCGGCGACGTCCTTGAAGGTCACCTTGTTGCGGTCCATCGTGAGCAGGCGGGCCTTGCTTTTGCCGAACGACATGGCACCGCGCCCGGCGGATTTCATTTGCTGGCGGAACAGGAAAAACAGGATGCCGATGATGAGGAGAAACGGCAGGAATGTGAAGAGTGCGCTGCTGAGGTAGTCCTTGCTGGTATCACAAACGGCCTTTTTTTCATTCACCAGCTTTTTCAGGTCATCGCCTTGGATGGCGGTGGAAACGGGGACCGTGAACTGCACAGCAGGTTGGGCCTTTGCCGGATCTGAGGGTACAGATGCGACGGGAATTTTGCGGGTGCCGACGATGACGGCATCGTCAGAGCCCGCAGTGGTGACGACACGGAGGGCGTTCCCGGGGTCGTTGATATCGACCGATTTCAAAGCGAGAGCCTTTCGGAACTCGGGCAGGGAGAGTGTCTCGAGATCACCCTCAAGCGGCTTCTCGGCGGCGGCATTGATCTGCTGGATGCGGAGGTTATTACCGAGTAACTCTTTAATTTCATCGCGCTGGAGGGCGAAATTCACGGGCACGCGGAAGTCCTTTTTCTGCGTTTCCGCCTTGGTGTCGGTGGTTTCCGGGATGATCCAACCGGTGATGGTGGCGTCCAGTGAGGTTTCGTGGGTGATGATCTTGAGCGGTTGCTTCGAGTTATCGAGGACGATGCGATCCTGATCCATGGCCTGCCGGAACTCAGAATAGGTCATTGATTTAACCGCCTTGTTGGAGAGGGGATTAAGGAATGCGACTCCAAGAATCAGTGTTGCAACGCTGAGCAGGGCGAGCAGCCGCCAGTTGAAGCCATTGGCATCGCCGGGCGTGCGGTTCGGACTGTTAGGCGGCGGAGTTGAGTTCGGTGAGTCAGACATGGTGAGCGATAAAAACCCGGATGGAAGGGGATGGTGTGATGTTAGCCACGCGGTTAGCAGCCGTCCGGGAGTGATTGAGGATACCGTAAGGAGGTGAAAAGCAAACCCCTTTTTTGCACGAGTCTTGCGGGTGGGTCCGGGGTCTGCCAAGAAAGCGGGCGTGAAATCAGCCGTGCCCCCGAAAGACCCGTCGCTCGCGCCCCGGTGGCGGGTGCATTTGTTGCGCTGGTTGCAGGCGATTCCCGGGGTGGGGCGGTTGCGTGCGCTGCGGCCTGGGACGGATGCGCATGTGGGGGTGCTGGTGGATGCGTTCGCGGCTTTTGCGACGCTGGATGCCGAGTTGAGCACGCTGGAGGCGG
>CANBTO010000186.1 GCA_947372405.1 Verrucomicrobiaceae bacterium | reverse complement strand
AACCCGAGGTAGTCTCGGATCGCAGGAGACAAATCAATACCGGCGGCTCCGTTTTGGGTGGTCTTCGGCGGCTTGTTTCCGAACACGAACTCCCAGTCGTCCGTCTCCCACGGTCCGCAATCCTCCCACTGGCCATAGCAACTGCGGCCGTTCTGGTAGATCTGTATCCACCGCCCCTTGCAAACGGATTGTCCGGGTTCGGGATTTACTCTGGCAAACCATGGGATCACCCGCGCGGCTTCGGGTTTATGGCAATGGGAGCCCACCACGTCGTTGTAGGGTAGCGCCACATAAAAGGGATTGAGTTTCGGAATGAACCCCTTGGGACGGAATTCACTCGTCGTGTGGTTGGCGATGCGGTTTGTCGGTTCCGGATCATCGTATCCCCCATAATTGGCAGACCATTGCTGGTCCCATGACGATTTGTTGTTAGGAGTGGGATTCCTGTCGCTTGGCTGCTCGCCAATCCAGAATATCGTGCAGGTGACATGGGTTTTCCAAGGATACAAAATCCGCGAGGTCGCCTCCACCGGCCTCACCGGGTCCATTGGACGGCTTCCGGTAGGAACCACCACTCTGGGCACGACAGGCTTGCTGGTAGTAGTCGTCTGCGCGCCAATCCACGCCGTTCCGGCAATGACAGCCGAAACGACAGTTCTACCGAGGGACACATGGGAGGATTTCCGAACCATGAAAGAACCAAAAGCCGCCGCCGGAACGGCATTTGAGACTGAAGGATTGAACGAAAGTCCGCGTCGCGCAAGCCTAAGGTTCACCACCCGAGTTGAGGTGATTCACCGTCATGTCGGAAATCAACGCCTGCGCCGCAGGAAAAACAGCGCGGAGAAGGCCGCCAAGCCAATCACGGAAGGCTCTGGAACCAAATTCCATGTGACAACGTCCTGACGGGTGGAATTGCTCAGGTAGGTCAGGCTAGCCGGTGAGAAATTGTTGATGTTGGCCAGATACTGGTTGGCCAGATCTGCGGTCGGTTGGCTTTGAGGAACGATGATTCTGACATTTCCATTCAGCAGCGATGGGCTGGACAGAGTTTCACTGGTGACTTCCCAAATCGCCCACTGCACAGCGGCCGCATCAGCATCGGATTGTGAGGAAGCAAGGAATCCGCCGACAAGCCGGGCGATCTTGTTGGAATTCGCCAGCAACGAGACATCCTGCACCTGGTAAATCAACGATTCACCATAGGAAAGTGCTTGGGAAGGTTCTACGCAAAACGCGTCGAATTGCGTGAAATTGAAAACGCCTGACGGGTAGTCCTGAATAAAGCTACCATTGTCCAGCGTGCCTCTGACCGCCAAACCTGGCGAAATATCCACCAAAGTGGCAGAGATGTTTTGGCCATTGGCATTGGAACCTGCCACGACCGCAGCGATCGATATCGCGCAAATCAATAAATTTGTCGTTTTCATGGGGGGAGGCCGGGAGTTTGCGGAATCTCTGCCCTTCGATCAAGAAATCTGATGCCTTGTGATCCTCGCTAAACCAAAACATTCCTAGTTATCTTGTTTTCAGAGAGTTACAGATCTTATTCGATTAGGTTTAAACGATAAACCAAAAGATCTGATTATTTGGAAATCAAAATCAAATCGACAAAAACCAACATTTCGCAGCAACAAAGCTCGATTTTCAAATAGGAACCCCAACTCGATTGAGGCCAAAATCCCGTGCCATCCAATCCCCGCGCTTGCGGTCTTGCGAGTCAGCGTTTATCGGAGCGCTCTCCCATGCTTCTCCACTTCTACAAAATGAACGGCGCAGGAAATGACTTCATCGTCATCGACAACCGCGACCTCTCGACCTTACTGGACAAGGAAACCATCGAAGCCCTCTGTGACCGCCACCGCGGCATCGGCGCGGACGGGCTACTCGCGGTGGAACCCGCTGAAAAGGGTGCGGATTACAAGTTCCGCTACTACAATGCCGACGGCGGTGAGGCTGAAATGTGCGGCAATGGAGCCCGCTGCTTCGGGCGCTTCACCGCGCACCTCACGGAGGATGTCCCCGTCCGGGTAACTTTCGAAACCATCGCCGGCACCTTGGCGGCGGAAATGGTCGGCGAAAATGTCCGCATCGCGATGTCCACACCCAAGGATCTGAAACTCGATACCGGCACCACGGTTCCCGGTCTGGATACGGCGCTTCATTTCCTCAACACAGGAGTCCCGCATGTAGTCGCCTTCGTACCCGGCGGTGAAGCTTTTGAAGACCTCGACGTCTTCAACCACGGCCGAGCGATCCGCCAGCATCCGGCCTTCGCCCCTGCCGGAACCAACGCAAACTTCGCCACGGTCATCAAGCCCGGCCACATCGAGATCCGCACCTACGAGCGCGGGGTCGAGGATGAAACCCTCGCCTGTGGCACCGGCATGGTGGCGTGCGCGCTGATCCACCATCTCCTCACAGGAGCCCCCTCTCCCATCAAGGTGGACGTCGCTGGTGGTGATACTCTCGAAATCGGCTTTGAAAAATCCGGCGATCAGTCGTTCACCCAAGTGACGCTCACGGGCCCGGCGGATTTCGTGTTCGAAGGTGAAATCGATCTTGGTGATTGACCGCTCCCGCCGCCATACGCTCAGAAAAATCCTCCGACCTCCGCATCCGGCTTTGACCTGTGGCGGGATTGGTCCATGCTCCGCGCGCCATGCGTTTTTCCGGCACTTACACCGCACTCATCACCCCGTTTCGCGACGGAGCCATCGACGCGCCCGCGTTCCAAGCCCTCATTGAGCGCCAGATCGCCGGTGGGGTGGACGGTATCGTCCCTGTCGGCACCACCGGCGAGTCCCCCACTCTGGACACCGACGAGCACATCGAGGTCATCCGCCTGGCCGTCGAGTATGCCGCCGGCCGCTGCGAAGTGGTCGCAGGCACAGGAGCCAACGCCACGGCCGAGGCCATCGAACTCACAGAAGCCGCTGAAAAACTCGGAGCCACCGGCACCCTCCAGGTTTGCCCGTATTATAACAAGCCCTCGCAGGAAGGGCTCTACCTCCACTTCAAGGCCATCGCCGAGTCCACCAACCTGCCGATCATGCTCTACAGCGTGCCCGGACGCTCGGTCATCGAGATTTCGGTGGAAACCACCGCGCGCCTCGCCGCGGATTTCCCAAACATCACCGCCATCAAGGAAGCGGGCGGCTCAGTGGACCGCGTCAACCAGCTCATCCAGGCCGTTCCCGAGAATTTCGACGTCCTCTGCGGCGATGATCCCCTCACCCTGCCCTTCATCGCCTGCGGAGCCACCGGTCTCGTCTCCGTCGCCGGCAATCTCATCCCCGACGTCATCGCCCGGCTCGTCCGCGCCTGCCTCAACGGCTCGTTCGACGAAGCTCTCGTCATCCAGAAGCAATACTACCCGCTCATGCGCGGACTGATGTCGCTCGACGTGAACCCGGTCCCCATCAAGACCGCCATCGCTCTCCAAGGCCACTGCACGCCCGAGCTGCGGCTACCGCTCGCACCGATGAGCGTGGACCACACGGCAAAGCTCACCGCACTTCTGGAATCCTACAACCTGCTCTGACCATTGAAGTCGGAGGTGGATCGGTAGGGACGGTTGGCGAACCCCGAAACGCATTCTTCCTTCTTTTCCCAATCACAAATAACTTCTAATAAACAACAAACCCCACCATGGCCAAACTATTCATCCCGGGTCCCATCGACGTTTCCAAGGAAACCTACGCCGCCATGAGCCAGCCGATGATCGGCCACCGCGGCAGCGAGTTCGAGGCCCTCTATGCCTCCACCCAGCCGATGCTCAAGGAACTTGCCGGCACCAGTCGTCCGGTCTTCCTCTCCACCTCGTCAGCATGGGGAGTGATGGAAGCCTCTCTCAAGAACCTCTGCGCTAAAAAAGTCCTCACCCTCTGCTGCGGAGCGTTCTCGGACAAATGGTTCAGTGTCGCCAAAAGCATGGGCATCGCCGCGGACAAGGTGCAGGTCGAGTGGGGCAAGGCGATCTCTCCGGAATCCGTCCGCGCCAAGCTTGAGGAAGGCGGATTCGATCTCGTCACTCTCATCCACAACGAAACCTCCACCGGCGTGATGAATGACCTCGCCGGCATCGCCAAAGTCGTCAAATCCTTTCCCGGCGTGCTGCTTGTCGTGGACTCGGTTTCCTCGTTCTCCGCGGTAGCCATCGAGATGGACAAGCTCGGAATCGACGTCCTGTTGGCCGGCGTTCAGAAAGCCCTCGCCCTGCCACCCGGCCTTACCATCTTCGCCTGCTCACAGGCGGCGCTCGAACGCGCCGAGGGCATGCCCAACCGCGGCTATTACTTCGACTTCATTGAGTTCGCTAAAAACGCCGAAAAGAACAACACGCCCTCCACCCCCGCAATTTCGCTGATCTTCGGACTCCAGCACATCCTCGGCGTCATCGCCGCGGAAGGCGCCGCCAAACGCTTCGCCCGCCACAAGGCGAACAACGCCCTCATCCACGAATGGGGCGCGCGCCACGGCTTCATCAACTTCGCTCCGGAAGGAAACCAGTCGCTTTCCCTCACCTGCTTCCACACCCCAGCGGGCTTCGATCAATCCGCCTTCATCAAGACCCTCAAGGCCAAGCACGGCTTCGTCATCAACGGCGGCTACGGCAAGATCAAGGGCCTCACCTTCCGCATCTCCAACATGGGCAACGAAACCGAAGCCACGATGAAGGAACTCATCGCGGCCATGGACGACGTGCTCGGGTGACCGAGCGTCGCGGATCGAACATGGAGGATCCGATGACAACCGTTCCGGCAGTCATGCCAGTGAGAGACTGGCAGGCTAGGGCTTCCTTCCATCGGCGGCGTGCGGAGGTCCACACGCGCCCGGCCCGCGAGCGCAGGGACCGCGGGGTTCCCCATCCGATCGCGGATTTCCTTTTCGAATACTATCCCTTCTCGTTTTCGTTTCTGGAAAACTGGCATCCCGGCGCGGGAGTGTCCTTGGAGTGGAAACCCGGCGACACACCACTGCCAGCGGTGTTTTCAGACCGCTGGCATGTTCTCGAAAACGAAACGCTGTCCGCCGACCCAAGGCTCCTAACCGAAAAGGAAAAGAACCGTCTCGAATGGATCCGCGAGCTGCTGGAAGCCACCCAAAACCGTCCGCCGAACCACGCATGCCACGGACTGCACGAATGGGCGATGGTTTACCGTGGCGAAAAAGTCCGGCACGAGAAAACCCTGAAACTGCGCCTGCCCCAGGCGGAAATCGACGGCCTGGTCGAGTCCAGGCCGCTTTGCTGCTCCCATCACGACGCGTTCCGCTTCTTCGCAAAGGACGCACGTCCCTTCAACTTCATGCAGCCGACACTCGAAACCCGAGTTTCGTTAGAGCAACCGGGCTGCGTCCACGCGAACATGGACCTCTACAAATGGGCCGCCAAGTCCATGCCGTGGGTCGGCTCGGATCTTCTGTTGGACTGCTTCGAACTAGCGGTCGAGCTCCGCGAACTCGACATGCGCGCCAGCCCCTACGACCTCACACCCTGGGGCCACGAGCCCGTCCGCATCGAAACCGCCGACGGCCGACGGCTCTACGAAAACGAGCAGAAAAAACTCGCCGCCACAGCCCGCCCGTTGCGCGACAGGCTGATCGACGCCATCGCAAGGACATTGGAATCGGTGGACTGAATCGTGTCTCAAACTCCTTGCCAGCCGAGCTTCTTCCTCAGCGCTTCGTAGAACGAACGCCCTTCCAACCGCAACAGGTTGAACGAGCTCGCGGATTTCCTGACCGTAATATGGTCACCTGGTTCGATCCTCACGCTGTCCCGGCCATCCACCGTGAAAAGCATCGGCGCGCTCTCACTTTCGTCCGTCGATAGCTCCACCACGCATGAGTCCGAGAGCACCAGCGCACGCTGGCTCAAGCTGTGCGGACAGATCGGCGTGATCAGGAAAACCGAGGCGTTGGGCGCGATCAACGGCCCGCCGGCGGATAGCGAATAGGCCGTAGAACCCGTTGGCGTCGCCACAATCAAACCGTCCGCGCGGTAGTGGTTGAGCAACTCTCCGTTCACTCTCGCTGTTAGAGAAACCAGGCGGCCGGTGTCGCCGCGCGCCAGGGTGATCTCGTTCAGAGCGGTGAAGGTTTCGGTCTCCCTGCCGGCGCGGTGCACCGCGGCTTCCAGCAGGGTGCGCGCACTGGTGGCATAGCGTCCCTCCGCCAGCGCCGCGGCAAACACATCCAGCTCGTTGTCCTTGCAACTCGTCAGAAATCCGAGCGTGCCGACGTTGATCCCGGCTACGGGTTTCTCGAAATTCCCGAAGCGCGCCAGCGCATGCAGCATCGTGCCATCACCGCCGATCACCGCGGCGAGGTCCACATGGTTTGAAAACGAGGTGGCCGTAATCCCAGCGCTTTCTCCGGCCAAAGCGGCGGTTTCCTTCTCCAGCACACTGGAAATCCCCCACGCCGTCAGAGCGGTTCGCAGCGCGTTGAGTGTGGGAATCGATCCGGGCTTGTGGGGGTTTGCAATGATTCCGACGTTCACGATGCCACCAGTTAACTTGTTTTTACTCCCGCTGGCAAGCAGGCGCACACTACCCGCCCCTCGCCCAGGGTGCGGACCACCTCGTTGACTCAAAGGCGGAGATTTATGTTTCGTGTCAGTTGATGGGCGCGCTCCCCCACCAAACCCACAGACTCACCCGCAATCGTGGAGCGCACGCACGTGTGTCCGCCAGAGTTGCACGTGAAACCGCGAGTTTCACATCCGCATGCCGCGCAGCATCCGCGCCGTGAGGTGCAGCGAGGGCACGGACTGCTCGCGCACAGTGACACACCTGTCACCTGCCACAGCCCGTAATGCTTCATCTCCACCCGCCCCATCGCCTCCTCCAACCGCCGTAGCAGCAGTCGGCAGACGCGGTCCGCGTATTCAAAACATTTCTGACGTGAATCCGGCCTGGACGTGAGGAGAAACATCACATCCACACCACAATCCGCCGCATCCGACAATCCTGTTTCTCATCCGCCCAGCCCAGCGCAATCAAGTTAGGGAAATCCAGCCGTCGATGCACGCAGATGAAAGAGGGCCCCGTCCAAGAGTTCGGGAAAAAGTATGGGATGCGTTCGAATCAAACACCGAACACGGTGGAAAACTCCACAAATTTCCAATAATCCGCGTCCATCTGCGGTTTATTTCTTCTGTTTTGTGATTTTTGCCTCCTGGCTTGTTTGCCGTGCCGCTGTTCTGCGGAATGCCACCGCTTGCGAATCCAAAGAGACGCGCTCAGCCCTTTTCCGCGTTCTTGGTTTCCGTCCCGGCCGTCCAGATGCGGTAGCGAAGTTCATAACCTTCCGGGACATAGACCACAACGGGCAGCTTGCTGTTGTAGCGGACCAGATAGGGATTCCCGCCGAGCGTGACGAACTTCCTCACCTTCGGAGTTCCGGGCGGAACGCCGATGAGCGTGCTCATCCCCGGGCCGACGGTCACATCGTATCTCGGATAGCCCCAGCCTTTGACGTCGGACTCTTCGATTTTTCCTCCGAGGTTGACGAGATTCACCCCGTCGGTTTCCTGCTCCTTGCCAACGATCAGTTCAACCTTGGCCGCAGATTCATCCGCGATTTGCGGCAGGTGCAGGACGAAGCGGTTCATGCCATTGTCCGCGGCCGGGTAGGCTTTTTGCCACATGCTGTCTTTGTCGTTGGCATACACGGGGGCAGCCAGCGCGAGAACGGCGAAAAGAAGTGCGGGAATCGGTGTTTTCATGATTCTGATGATGCGGTTATTTTGAGCACTTTGATGGCTCTGATTCTCTTGGATGACACACGAACTGCGGCAACCTTGGAACTTTATTGAAAAAGATCCACTCCGAACTCCTCACACCCCCCGGAGCCCGAGAGCCGTTGGAACTGGAAAGTTCCAGACAGAGCCGCTGCGGACAGCAAGAAATTTCCGCACTCCTTAAAAGAAGCGGGCCGGGTAGAGAGCGGAAACTTTCTCCGCAGGTGCGTTTGCAATCACCCGTCGGTCTTGAGGACCAAGTCCTTGAACTGCACGGTCATCGGCTGGCCGGCGTGGAGTTGCAGGGCGAGGACGCCTTTCTTGGCACCGATGACGGTTTCGTCGGTCACATCGACGGTCTGCTTGCCATTGATGAAATGCTGGAGGTGGCCGCCCTTGGCGATGATGACGTATTCATTCCAATCCGCCGGACGGATGGCAGCCTGGATTTCCTCAGACTTGCCGACTTCGCCGGCGACTTCGATCTTTGGTTTGTTAGGGGCGTCGCCCTCATGGATGACGACCTTCTGGCCGCGCTTCGCAAGAATTCCGCGGCCCTTCTCCTCATAGAGGATACCGCTGTAGGTCTTGCCGCACTCGAAGTCCGCCTGATAGCCGGCAACCACCGAGTATTCCGGCTTCACCACCTTGCTGCGGTATTGCACGCC
Source organism: Verrucomicrobiaceae bacterium (assembly GCA_947372405.1). The sequence continues at coordinate 440 of CANBTO010000186.1, read as the reverse complement.
TGAGTTGCCGAAGCCGTCGGATTTGCCGTTGGCATCGACGATCTTGTATTTGAAGTGGAGTTCGAAATCGCCGACCTCGCCGTCCCAGATCAGGAAGGTGTTTTCCTTGACCGGGACATCAGTGGTGGTGTGTCCGGTGATTGCTCCGTCCTGCACGCTCCAGAACTCCGGCTGGCCCTTCCAGCCCGCAAGGTCCTTGCCGTTGAAGATGGGTTTTTCACCTGCGAGCGAAACGGAAACACAGGCGGCCAGAGCGAGGATGATGGGGAATGGTTTCATTGGAATTGGGATTTCCCGGGAACGTCGGAAGGGAGGCAGATCTTTCGAGAAATTGCCAATGCCTCCGCGACGTGATGAATGAAATGAAAAACGCCCGGCTCCACAAGGGAGACGGGCGTTTCGGAAATATCACGAAACGATCACTCGCCGAGGCCGAAGCG
>CANBTO010000185.1 GCA_947372405.1 Verrucomicrobiaceae bacterium | reverse complement strand
CCATCGCCGGCGGCAAAGGCGGCGGCAAGCCGGACCAGGCCCGGGGTGCCGCGCCGGACCGCTCCAAACTCGAAGACATCAAAGCCGCCGCCGCCGCGAAGTTAGGAGCGCGTTCAACCTGAACGCTGAGTGTCACGGGCATTCTGTCGGCAGTCCTGTTTTTCGACCGACAGAATGTCGGTTCCACTCCGTCGATGGAATATCGGCGCTCGTCACGGTCCATCTCCATTTACCTTTTGATGGAATCGTCGTAGGTTAGCCGCCAAGGCGGATGACAATGATGTGAACGTTCAACCCAACAGAAATTTCCGACCCGAGATGATTCGCAAATCAACGAGCACCTTGTGGCTCACTTCGGCTTTCCTCGTGGGGATTGCCTTGGGGGGCTTTGTTGGATGGCAAACAGCCCGCCGCACAGGACCCAAGGCAGCCCTTGCGGATGAGTCGGCAAATCCCGCCAAGGGATCCGGCGGGGCAACCGATGACGGATCCAGGCTCAGATCGTCGCCGGCCAAGTTCATTCCAACGGGCGATCCAGGCGAGGATTTCCACCGGATCCAGCGCATGCGCGATGCCTCAGCGCGGACCAGCGCCTTCCGGCAACTGCTTTCCTCGATGTCTCCGGATGGGATCGTGAAGCTGATGAAGTCACTGAAACGTTTTGGCGAGGATCAGGAGCACGAGGATCTCGCGGGTGGCATGGGAGCGTTGCTGGCTGCCCAACAAATGGTGATCGAACATGTGGTCGGAGATGATCCGGCAGCCGTGTTGTCGGCGCTTGCGGTCGCGGGGCAGGGCATGCAGAACGGGGGATATTACAAGGATGTGCTGCGCGGATGGGCCGCCCGTGATCCGGAGGCGGCACGCCGTTTCTTCGAGCAAAACACTCTTCAGGACAGCTCGGCCGATGCCAAAGCCATCGCCGGCGCCTTGGTCCGGGAAATGGTGAAAACGGATCCTGAGGGCACCTTCCGCTGGCTCCGGGGCTTGAAGGCCCCCTTCACCGACGATGTGGCGCACGATGCGCTGCAGACGCTTTCCCATTATGATGGCGTCAAGGCCGGCCAGTTGCTGGAACAAAACAACGATCTTAAAAAAGCCCCTGAATTCGTCGCGGCCATGACCGCCGGCTGGGCCAGAACCGAGCCGGACAAGGCGCTCGACTGGGCCTTGAAACTACCCTCCAACATCGCGGCCGACGGCATCAAAACCGCTGTCGGCATTTGGGCGGAGAAGGATTTTCCCGCCGCACTCACCGCCGTCACCGCCCTTCAGGGTGAACAACGGGCCTCCGCCCTCAATGGCCTCACCTCCGGCGCGGGTGGCCCCCATTTCAAGGAACTCCTACCTCTGGTGGAAGCGTTGCCGGAATCCGCCGATCGGGCTTCCGCTGTGGGTTCGCTCGTGAATTCGTGGGTCGATAAATCACAGGAAGAAGCCGTCACCTGGCTGGCCAACCAACCGGCGGGTGCCTCCCGGGACCAGGGCGCCATCGTAGTCGCCCTGAAAACGATGGAAGCTGATCCGCAGTCCGCACTGGAGTGGGCGGCCAGCATCAATGCCAAGGACCAGCGCGAGCAAGGCGTTGATGGCTTGATCGACGCCTGGCTCAAAAAAGACCCCAAGGCCGCACGCGCCTGGGTCCAGCAGTCGGCCCGGCTTTCCGAGACGGATCGCGCCCGGCTCCTCGAAAAAGCCGGCCGCTAGATCATCAAAGGAAAACGACCCGTCCATGCCGAAATCGCAATCACACCCGGCATTTTCTTCCGCACGGACTCGCAGTCCTGGATCCATCTCCAAAGCCGCCATGATCTGCGGATCATCCAATTTCAACAGGCCGCAGCTATCCGTGCCGGTGTGAAGCCGCTGGTTGCCTGAGTCGTTCAGGCCTCAATCAGCTTTGCCTGCAAGCCAATGACTTGAAGCAACCTCTGCTCCTCATTCCACCGGATGAACTTCTCATCCGCCGCGATCAGCGGAATCCCCGGCCTGATCGCCGTGCCAGGATCACTACAAAACAAGGCTGCCGCAGCAGAACTCTTTCAACAACCCTGACACGACTGGAAGGATTTCACTATACAAGTCCAACGAGTTGCCAAAAATCCTCTGAACCGTTCCAACCAAATCAACCATCACCATCCTGCGTGTTCCTGCCATGAAACATCCTGTCATTCTTGCAATCTCCATGCTTCTCCCTCCAGTCATGGCCAGTGCCTCGGAAGGCCTGGCTCCGGCATGGAACAATGTCTGTGCCGCAGACCTCACCCTGATGGGTGACTACCAAGGCGAGTGGAAAGACGCACCCAAAGGACATTACTTTGAAATCAACAAGCCGGTAGCGGCTCAGATCGTCAACATCAAGGATGGCGAGTACACCGTGCGCATCTATCAGGAGCATGATTGCCGGGCGGATCCGTATTTCGAAGGAACCGGCAAGCTTGTTGGAGATGAGATACGTTTCGAGGAAAAAGGCTGGAGCGGCACGGTTTCCAAGGAGGGTATGACCGGTGTCAGCGGCAGCGGCCACGGTGGTGGCGTCCATTTCAATCTCAAGAAAGTCGTGCGCTCTTCGGCCACACTGGGCGCGAAGCCACCCGCGGAAGCGCTGGTGCTTTTCGATGGGAAGAACTTCGACCAATGGCAGCATGCCGGAGGCAGGCCGGTGTCGTGGAACCTGTTGGAGAACGGCGTGATGGAAATACGTTCTGCATCGACGCCCGAGGAAAAGAAGCAAGGCATTGGCGGAGACATCGAAACGAAGCGCAAGTTCGGCGATTGCAAGATCCACCTGGAGTTCCGTTACCCGGTGGAACCGGGAAAAACCGGGCAGGACCACGGCAACAGCGGGTTCTTTTTCCAAGGTGACTACGAGGTGCAGGTACTTAACTCCTATGGTCTGCAAGGCTGGTGGAACGAATGTGGCGCGCTCTATAAAACCAGCCCGCCACAGGTGAACGCCGCCCGCCCGCCGATGGAGTGGCAGACTTATGACATCGACTACACCGCCTCCGTCTGGAAGGACGGCAGGAAGGCTTCGTCTCCCCGCATCACCGTGCGTCTCAACGGCGTGCTGATCCATCACGACGAGGAGATCCCGCACGTCACCGCGCACGCCTATGCGGCTCGTTTCGTCGAGCCAAAAGGCGACGGACCAATCCGCCTGCAGGAACACGGGCACCCGGTTCAATACCGCAACATCTGGATGATTCCGGGTGGGAACTGAGCGCCTTTGTTAGAACTCGCAGTGCCCCGGCGTGCGCGCGAAGGGGATCACGTCGCGGATGTTGGCCATGCCGGTGACGAACATGAGCATGCGTTCGAAGCCGAGGCCGAATCCCGCGTGGGGCACGCTGCCGTATTTACGGAGGTCCGCATACCAGCCGTAGGCTTCGGGATCGAGGTGGTGCTTCTTGAAGTTCTCCATCAGCACGTCGAGGCGCTCCTCGCGCTGGCTGCCGCCGACGATCTCGCCGATACCGGGAACGAGCACGTCCATGGCGGTGACGGTTTGGTTGTCGTCGTTGAGGCGCATGTAGAAAGGTTTGATTTCCTTCGGGTAGTTGAAAACGGTGACGGGCTTTTTGAAGTGCTCCTCGGTGAGCCAGCGCTCGTGTTCTGACTGGAGGTTGAGGCCGTATTCGACGGGATAGGTGAAGTTCACGCCGCTGGCTTTGAGCAGCCCGACGGCTTCGGTGTAGGAGATGCGTTCAAACGGACGGCTGGCGACGAACTCGAGGCGCTCGCGCAGACCCTTGTCCACGAACTTCTCGAAAATGGTTAGATCCCCCTCATGGTGATCCAACATCTCCTGGACGAGGAATTTCACCAGTGCTTCCGCGAGGTCCATGTCACCCGCGAGATCGCAGAACGCGACTTCCGGTTCGATCATCCAGAACTCCGCGGCATGGCGCGAGGTGTTCGAGTTCTCAGCGCGGAAGGTGGGGCCAAAGGTGTAGATGTTGGAAAGCGCGCAGGCGAAGGTCTCACCCTCAAGCTGGCCGGAAACCGTTAGAAAAGCGCGCTTGCCGAAGAAGTCCTCGGCGTCCTGCGAGATCCTGTCGTCCGGCAGCGTGGTGACGCGGAACATCTCGCCCGCACCCTCGCAATCGCTGGCGGTGATGATGGGCGTGTGGACGTAGATGAAGTCCCGCTCCTGGAAAAACCGGTGCACGGCATAGGCCATGCGGCTGCGGGTGCGGAAGACCGCGCCGTAGAGGTTAGTGCGCGGCCGGAGGTGCGCGATGGTGCGGAGGAACTCGGTGCTGTGGCCTTTTTTCTGGAGCGGATAGTCCTCCGGTGCCTCGCCTAACAGTTTCAGCGATGAAGCCTGCATCTCCCACTTCTGCCCGGCGGCCGGGGATGGGATGAGTTTGCCACGGATCTCCACGGATGCTCCGGTTGCCATCCTCGCGATGTCCTCGTAGCCGGGGATGCCCGCATCCGCGACGATCTGGAGGTTGCCGAGACAGGTGCCGTCGTTGAGTTCGAGGAACGAGAAGGTCTTCGAGTCCCGGCGGGTGCGCACCCATCCGGCCACGTGGAGATCGTCACAGGGTTCGTCACGGCGGAGGACATGCTTGATCAGTGATCGCATGTCCGTGGTTAGCGGTCGGGCGAAGGATTGTCAAAGCAGCACCGGGAGATTGTTGATAGCTGATTGCGGGAAATACGGTAAGTGGTTTTCCGAAACACCCAGCCCATGAGACTCCTCCAACCGTTGCTGATCCTTTCAAGCGCAGCCATCTGCCACGCCTGGTCTCCGTCCATGGAGCCACCCGCCATGCCGCTAGCCTCCTTCGTGCTGCAGGAAGGACTGGAGATCACGCCGTGGGCTGTCTCGCCGATGCTTTTCAACCCGACGAACATGGACGTGGACCAGCGCGGCCGCATCTGGGTGACGGAAGGGGTGAACTACCGCAGCAAGGCCGGACGCCGTCCGGAAGGCGACCGCATCGTCGTCCTCGAGGATACCGACGGCGACGGCAAGGCCGACAGCTCGCACGTGTTTCGGCAGGATCCGGAGTTGGTCTCACCGCTCGGCATCGCGGTTTTCGACAACGTGGTCATCGTTTCCCAACCGCCGAACCTGCTCAAGCTCACCGATGCGAACCGCGACGGAAAATTCGACCCCGCGTCCGGCGACACGCGCGAGGTGCTGCTGACCGGCTTCAACGGCAAGAACCACGACCACTCGCTGCACTCGCTCAGCGCCGGGCCGGACGGCAAGTGGTATTTCAACCAGGGAAACACAGACGGCATTTTCACCGACAAGTCTGGAAAGACATTCCGGGTCGGCGGCTCCTATTACAAGAGCGGTGGAGGCGAGTGGCCGGTGGACACACTCTCAATCGCCGGGGAGAAGAGCGATGACGGATTTGTTTATGTCGGTGGTTTCACGGTGCGGATGAACCCGGATGCGACCCATGCGGAAATCATCGGCAGTGGCTACCGGAACTCATACGAGCAGACGGTCGACTCGCTCGGCTTTGTGTTCCAGAACGACAACGATGATCCGCCGGCCTGCCGCACCACACACGTCATCGAACATGGCAACGCCGGCTTCTTTTCCCGTGACGGCAAGCGCACCTGGAAGGCGGACCAACGCCCGGGGCAGAGCACCGCCGTGGCGGAGTGGCGGCAGGATGATCCGGAAAGCATGCCGGCCGGTGACGTCTATGGCGGCGGCTCGCCGACGGGGATTGTGTTCTACGAAAACGGTGCGCTGGGAGACAAATACGCGGGCACGCTGCTTTCCTGCGAACCGGCCCGGAACGTGGTGTTTTCCTATCAGCCAACAAAGGACGGCGCTGGCTTCAAGCTGGTTCACTCGGATTTCGTCACCACCAACCCGGAGAAGCAGTTCGCCGGTGCGGACTTCACCAGCGGTGTGAAAGCCAGAAAATCCCCACATGGAGGCGGCGATCTCAAGTTCACCTTCCGTCCTTCCGATGTCTGTGTCGGACCGGATGGTGCCGTTTATATCGCGGACTGGACCGATGCCCGCGTGGGCGGTCACGCCACCCTGGATGAGGCGGCATCCGGTGTCATCTATCGGATCGCACCGAAGGGGTTCAAACCGCTTGTCCCGAAAGTGGATCTTGGCACTGTGGCCGGTGCTGTCACCGCTCTCAAATCTCCCGCTGTCAACGTCCGCTCGCTCGGCTATCAGAAATTGAAATCCACCGGAGCCAGCGCCTATGAATCCGTGGCCAGGGTGCTCGATGACCCCAATCCCTACATCGCGTCCCGCGCCATCTGGTTGATGCCCTATCTCGGCGAAAAAGGCCGTGCGAAACTCGATGCGCTGATTGCGAGTGCCAATGCATCAAACCGCCTAACAGCCTTTCGCGCCATCCGACGCACGGACGGAGCCATCGACGATCTCCCCTACGCCCGCAAGCTGGCTGGCGATCCAGCACCTGAGATCCGCGTGGAGGCCGCACAAGCGATGCGTTACCGGAACTTCGAGGAGGGACGTGAGGTTCTAGTCACAGTGGCCTGCGGGTTCGATGGCAAGGACCGCTGCTATCTGGATTCGCTTGGTATCGGAGCCGGTCATCATACTCAAGAACTTTGGAAAGCTGTGGGTCAGAAACTGCAACCCGGTGAGCCAGCCAGGTGGTCGGACACCTTCGCACTGCTGACTTGGCGTCTGATGCCCGAGGCAGCAATACCTTCACTGAAAGTCCGCGCCACCGCCGCAAATCTAACCGACTCACAGCGCCAGCTCGCGGTGGACACGATCGCTTTCATCAAGTCCAGGGCATCCGCTGACGCGTTGATGGATCTCGCCTCCGACAACTCCCCCGTGAAGGGTCAGGCTCAGTGGTGGTTGACCAACCGCAGCGAGGGAGAGTGGGCTTCATTCAACCTGACGCCGGAATTTGAAAAACACGGCCTGCTCCAGAAAGAAGCGCCGCTTGCCGAAATCACCGTCCCGGAAAAACCCGCCTCCACGAAATTCACAGTGGATGAAGTGCTTGCCCTCAAAGGAGACGCCGCCCGTGGCAAACTCTCAGCGGCGCGTTGCACCATGTGCCACAAGATCAGCGAGACCGGCCCGGATTACGGCCCGGTTCTCAAAGGCTTTGCCAGCAGACAGCCACCGGAAATCGTCGCCAGATCCATCGTGACTCCCTCCGCCGATATTTCCCATGGTTTTGAAGGCACCTCGATCCGTCTCAAGGACGGGAAACGGATCGACGGACGCATCATTTCCGATGGCAATCCGGTCGTCATCATCTCAACTGGTGGTCTCACCCAGAAGATTCCCAAAAAGCAGATCGCCAGCCGCAAGGACATGGACCACTCGCTGATGCTCGGGGCCGATCAACTGGGAATGAGCGCCCAGGACGTCGCCGACGTGGTCGAGTGGTTGAAGGGCTATTGAGAAAATCACTCCGGCTTCGGCAGGCTCTTGTGCGAGCCGTCGCAGAGCGGAGGATTCGCCGTGTGTTTGCACTGGCACCACCAGACGGTTTTTTTCTCGGCCACTTCGTATTTCACCGGCTGCAGGCCGGTGCCCTTGTGGGAGCCGTCGCAGAACGGTTGATGCGCGGAGCGGCCGCAGGAGCACCACCAATGGACGCCTGCCTCCACTTCAAGGGCCAGCGGCTTGGTATCACAGATGATCGGTTTCTCGGACATGGGCGAACTGTGAGTCGCGTCCAGCTTCAGTGCGAGGCCGAAAGCGCGGCATCCGCAGGTTCCTTCGCGGCCGCCACCATCTGGGACTTTTCCGGTGCCATCTGCGCTGTGACCGGGAACTTTTCCGGTTTTTGATACCGCTGCGCGGGCAAGTTATAGATGAATGTCACCGCAAGCCAGCAGACAAGAAGTGCGGAGGATCCACAGACAAAATGGCGGAGTTTCATCGGATATTACGGAAATGCTTATCATTTCCTCCGGCGTTTTTTGCCTTTGTTCGGCACGGAAAGCAACCCCAAAAGTCCGTTCCGGCTGGAGCTCGTCAAAAGTTGGTTGTCGTAATGCGCGTGCATCGCTAGATTTCCGCCCACAGGATTCCGCTTCGGCGGATCCGAAACTCACCACACCATGGGCATTTTCAGCAAACCCCGCCTCCGCAGTCTGGACCGCCGTGAAGACATGCCGGAAGGCCTCTGGAACAAATGCCCGGACTGCGGCGCGATGATCCACAATCTGGAACTCCAGCAGAACCTCCACGTCTGCCAGCATTGCGGCCACCATTTCCTGATGGATTCCCGCGAACGCATCGCGCTGCTCGCGGACCCAGGCAGTTTCGAGGAAACGGAAGCCGGTCTGGTGTCCGCCAATCCGTTAGGCTTCAACGGCTATACCGAAAAAACCGCCATCCTGCGCGAGAAGACCGGTCTCGACGACGCGGTCATCTCAGGACGGCTGAGCATCGGAGGTCACAAGGCGATGATCGCGGTGATGGACTTCAAGTTTTTCGCCGGATCCATGGGTTCGGTGGTTGGTGAAAAAATCACCCGCGCCATCGAGACGGCCATCGCCGAAAAACGCGGAGTCATCATTGTCTCCGCCTCGTCGGGCGCGCGCATGCAGGAAGGCATGCTCTCGCTCATGCAGATGGCCAAAACCTGCGGTGCCCTCGCGCGCCTGTCCGAAGCCAAGCTGCCCTACATCTCGCTCATGACGCATCCCACCACCGGCGGAGTGACGGCATCCTTCGCCACCATCGGCGACATCAACCTCGCCGAGCCCAAGTGCATGATCGGTTTCGCCGGTCCGCGCGTGGTCAAGGAAACAACCCACCAGAACCTGCCGCCCGGTTTCCAGACCGCCGAATTCATGCTAGAGCACGGCCTCATCGACATGATCGTGCCGCGTGCGAAGATGAGGGAGAAGCTTGCCAGCCTGTTAGGCTACATGATGCCGGGGTGAGCGGCTTC
>CANBTO010000184.1 GCA_947372405.1 Verrucomicrobiaceae bacterium | reverse complement strand
CATTACCCGCCTTTCAGCAACAGCTAGGCTCGGGGGAGGGCGACATTTCACGATGCCCCACTGATGCAGAACTCAGAGAGGCATTTTTCACGCAGTCAGCCTACGACCGGATTGGGTCGCGGAGGCTTCGCTACATCCTACCTGCGATTACTGCTCAGTCAGTCGGAGGCTAATCCACAAAAAATCCAAATCGACCACAGCGTGATTGATCCGAATCGGATTCGGGCGGTGGAGCATTCGAAGTTGGCGGGTTTGCAGGTGGCCGACGTAGTGGCATCCGGTTTCCATTTTGCACTCAAGGTGAACCGCTATGGCGAAACCGAGACGAGCTATCTGCCGCACCTGCACAAGTCGATCTACCGACACAAGGGGACGGCCATGGGTTACGGAGTGAAACTCTGGCCGGAGGATCTTGCCACCATAAAAGCCAAAGCCTCCGAGGCTCTTGTCCTCGAAGGCTTGTGAAATTGCGGCCCCAGAAACCGAGGATCCCACCCATTCGGGCTGCCACTCGTGAGAGCGGCCTCTACATCTTCTGCGCTTGCCGCGAAGAAATTCCCATAGCTGCCCTCTGCGGTCAATTAAGATTTTCTCGCTGCCGCTAAATCTCCAGACGCCCCCCTCACGAGCAAACCGCGCTGGACCGCCAGATTTCCGCCACGGACACCCAGATCGACCGCCTCGTCTATGACCTCTACAGCCTGACGGAAGTCGAGGTCAAGCTGGTGGAGAGCGCGTGAAACTCAGCGCAGAAACACATCCGGGCGAAGACCGAAATATTTGCCCAGACACACCGCGTGATCTGCGGTGATTTTGCGTTCGCCACGCAGGATCATAGGGCCGAGCGAAGCCGCTTTCCCAAGAATTCGCGAGAGCCCGGCACCGGAAATCCCATGTTCACCTAGAAGATGTTTGAGAAGAACGATACCATCCAGCTTGGAAGGTTTTACGGTCTGAGCTTCATATTTTTGGATCAATTCGCAAAGCAGATCCAAGTAATCATTCTGGTCGGTCGTCATCCGGTTCTCGAAGCCCGCGAAGGCATCAGCAATCTCAACCGTGTTACGGAAAGCCACGTCATCATGAATCGGGCGGGGCGGGGCCACGCGGCAAAGCGCGGCGTAGTCTTTGGGGAGCGCATCAAAGCTGTAGGCGGTTTTCGTTTTCATAGCTCTTTTTTCCAATGGTTTTTATCGTATTCCGCATGCGTCATGAATCCCAGCGTGTAAATTCTCCGCTTGTCATAGTGGATGGCAACGATGAGACGGTAATCATTGCCGCACACGTTGAATACGGTGACGTTCCGTCCGCTGGCAACTTTCACGGGATCGGCTGAAGGGTAGGTGACACGGACATCGCGGATACTTCTCCAGTCAGCGCACTTCACCACTGCAAGCCATGATTCGAGCCACTTGCCGGCTTTGGACCTGGGTGGTGCTGCCTCCTTGAGAAACTTTTCCTTGATGATGTGCAACAGACACAAAATGTGTCGATTGATGCCTGCTGTCAAACATTTGTTGCGGATTCCACCGTCACGCTGGTCGAGAAGATGCTGGACCTGCACCAGCAGCGCGCCGCAGCTCAAACCCCGCACGAGCAAACCGCGCTGGACCGTCAGATTTCCGCCACGAACGTGCAGATCGACCGCCTCGTCCATGACCTCTACAGGCTGACGGAAGAGGAGATCAAGCTGGTGGAGGGGGTGTAGGAAATATGGAGCAGGGACCTTGTTGTCCCTTCTGGATGGCAGATGCGCGGTGTAGTCAGATGCGTGGTGTCGTTTTCCGAATCGCCGGTTTGCAAGCGGGACGAAATAGGAGCATGTTTTCCGCGGTGGAATCCGCCACAACGAACCAATCCCCAAATCCATGAAAACCTGCCTTGCCCTCGCCGTTTCCGTGCTTTTCCTCAATTCGTGCGTTTTCGAGGCTCCCTTCGAGAGCGAGGCGAAGATGCCGGTGGATGCCAAGCTGCTCGGCCGCTGGGAGGAAGTGAAGGACAAGACGGAAGGCGATCCCGATCGAATGCTCGTCCTTCAAAACTCGGCGAACGAATACGTCGTGCAATATCCGGTCGGCGAAAAGGCGATGTTTTTCCGGGCATACGGCGTGGAGTTGGAGGGCGAAAAATACATCCAGATCCAGTTGACCGGCACTGCCGAGGGCGCGGCGAAGCCCGAGGACCGGAAATACCACCTGCTCAAAATTAGCTTGGATGGCGATTCTCTTGAAATGAGAACGATCAACGCCGCACTGCTCGGCAAGGACATCAAGGAAAGCGCCGCGATGAAGGCGGCGTTCAAAGCTCACAAGGATGATCCGAATCTCTTCGAAGAACCCGGGAAGTTCAAACGCATCAAGTAGTGCGCGATGATTCGGTTTCAGACCACAAGCGAGCCCCGGAACCCTCTGGCACCGTAGTAGGACTGCGCGCCGTTGTGGCCCACGAAGACCCGGCCGTATCGGCGTTCCGCATAGAGCGCACCGCCGCGTTTCCGGATGTCAGCGGGGGATTTCAGCCAGCTCGAGGTCTTGGTGTCGAACTCTCCCAGTTCCTGGAGTTCGAGATACCGTTCCTCTGTTAGGAGTTCGATGCCCATGGCCGCGGCCATGTCTATGGCGGTGGTTTCCGGTTTGTGCTCCTTCCGAGATTCCAGTCCTTCACGGTCGTAACAAACACTGGTGCGGCCTTTCGGCGTTTCCGCGGAACAATCAACGAATGTGATCCCGCCTGTCTTCCTGTCATGCGCCACCACGTCGGGCTCGCCGCCGCTGAGTTCCATTTCGTGGAGCGACCAGAGTTTTTCCGGATGCTCCTCCAGCCTTGCCCGTACCTTGGCCCAATCGAGATCTTGGTGGCGGTTCGGGTTCTTCTCAAAGCGGGCTTGCAAAACACCGAACAGTTCTTCGCGGGTTTTGTCTGATAGTTTTTTGGGACGGCTCTTGTCGTGTTTCATGGATGGAAGGTTTGCCTGTGTTCGCGCTGAAGGTAACACCCGTGGCGATTGCAGGTAAAGTCACAGACAGCCTCAAATCACTTTTTCTTCAAGCCCAGCACCAGCACGACCATGCCGCAGCCCACCAGGGACCACGAGACCAAGGGCGGAATGCTGTGGCGCTCCTTCACGTCGGCCTGCACCTTGAGCGGTCCGACGTCGATGACGTTTTCCCGCTTGGTGGTGGTGAATCCACCGTAGGCAAGCAAAGCGGCTCCGGCGACAATCATGACAATCCCTATGATGCTTTGTCCGTTCATGACCTGTAATCTCCACCCGATCACTGATGCAATCCAGAGTTAATTCAACATTTCGTTAGCCTGCATTTCCCAGCGTTGAAGCTCCATGTGGAGCAAATCTGCACGGGTGATTCCGGTTGATGCGGATTCGCTTGGACCGCATTCACTTTTGCAGGCATCAACCACGGTGGAATCACTGCTTTCAGCGCCGTTGTGAAGCGGATATTCATGATAGACCGTAGGGTGAATCGAGGTAGTCTCCCGCCGATGAAATCCGGAATATTTTGTTTCATGTGGCTGTTTTTCACCGCGTTCCCGGCGTTTGCCGAAACCCGTGTCATTCAGGCATTCGAGGGGGACGGCTTTGGTGATTGGAAAGTTCAGGGCGATGCCTTCGGCATGGCTCCGGTGGCGGGGAATTCCGAGGACGGGAAAGGTGGATTCACCGGCTATTCCGGCAGTTCCTTCGCAAGTTCCGCCGAGGGTGGTGAAAAGGCGGTCGGCACGCTCGCATCTCCGGAATTCAGAATTTCAGAAAACTTCATCGCCTTTCTCATCGCCGGCGGAAAGCACCCTGGCGGGACGGCGGTGCAGTTGATCGTGGATGGCAGTTCGGTGATGGAGGCGACGGGCGAGGATTCGAGGAAATTCAGGCCGGTCGTCTGGAACGTGTCCGCCTACAAGGGGAAATCCGCTTCCATCCGTATCGTCGATTCCGAGACCGGCAAGTGGGGCGTGATCGCCGCCGACTGTTTCATGCTGACCGACTCCAGCAAGCCCGTGTTTCCACCGGCCGTCCATGAAGCTGCGGCTCCGAGTCTGGTTGCGGCCGAGGGCATCCCGGGCATGACGATCCCGGCAGGCACCAAGGCCAGGATCGTTGCGGATTACGACAGCCTTCAGGTGACATCCCCTACGGCACTTTCCTTTGGATCGAAGGGCGAACTCTACATCGCGGAGACCCACCGGATGCGCCACGGCGTGCAGGACAACCGGGAGCATTTATACTGGTATCAGGACGACATTTCCTCCCGCACCACCGCCGACCGCCGGAAGATGTATGAGAAATGGCAGGGGCAGGACGCGACCACATCCATGAAGTTCATCACCGAGAAGGAGGAACTGGTCCGCGTTCTATCAGATCCGGATGCGCAAGGCGTGTTCAGGAAACAAGGCGTCTTCGCCGGAAAATTCAACGATGCACTGGATGGAGTGGCGTCCGGTGTGTTCGCATATGAAGGCACGGTTTTCCTGGCATGCATTCCGAAGATCTACGCCCTGCGCGACACTCACGGAAACGGCGAGGCCGACGTCCGCGACGTGATCCAGGACGGGTTTGGTGTTCACGTTTCGCTCTCGGGCCATGACATGAATGGTTTCATTCTCGGCGCCGACGGCCGGATTTACGGATCGCTCGGCGACCGCGGCATGAACATCACGACGAAGGAGGGACGTCATTACGATCTGTTCGACGAGGGATGTGTTTTCCGTTTCGATCCGGATGGTTCGAACTTCGAAGTGGTCCACAGCGGCCTGCGCAATCCGAAGGAGATTGCATTCGACGAGTTTGGAAACTGCATCTCGGTGGACAACAACTGTGACAAGGGCGACAAGGCGCGCGTGGTTTATATTGTGGATGGCGCGGATTCCGGATGGAACATGGGCCACCAGGGGCTGCTTTCATTCAACAGGCAGATCGGCATGGAGGACTCGCCGCCCGCCCGATGGATGGCGGAGCGCATCTGGGACATGCCGAACCCGGAGCAGCCCGCATACATCCTGCCGCCGGTGGCGCACATCACATCCGGACCTTCCGGCCTGACCTATCATCCGGGAACCGGCTTCCTTGAATCCGAGGCCGGCCGCTTCCTGATCTGCGACTACAGGGGAGGTGCCGCGAAGTCCGGCATCTGGTCCTTCAAGTTGGCGCCATCCGGCGCGGGCATGAGGATGACGGACTCCTATCAGCTCAACTGGGGCGAGGCCGCCACCGACGTGGATTACTCGTGGGATGGAAAACTAACAGTCACGGATTTCATCGGTGGCTGGGAATCCCATGAAGCCGGGCGCGTCTATACCGTCGCCGCGGACAAGCCCTATCGTGCGGCAGAGGCCGCGCAGGTGCCCGTTCTCATCAGGGAAGGATTCGAAAAACGCAGTGCAGACGAACTTGCGAAACTGCTCATGCATCCGGACATGCGCATCCGCACCCGCGCGGAACTCGCGCTCTCCCGCCGCACGGAGGGTCTCTCCTTGTTCACCAAAGCCGCTGCGCAGACCAAGAATCGCCTTGCACGCCTCCATGGCGTCTGGGGCCTGGGTGTCATCGCCCGCCGCACCTCCGCCGTTCTTCCTGAAACGGTCAACGCGCCGGTGGATCCGGCGTTGCGCGAAAAAGCCCGCAAGGTCCTGCTCCCATTCCTAACAGACAGTGACGCCGAAGTCCGCGCCCAGGCCGTCAAGACTCTCGGCGAATCAGGCCTCAAGGCTGACGGCATTCCGTTTGACAAACTCATCGCCGACTCCTCGCCGCGAGTGCAACTCTTCGCCTCCATCGCCGCTGCCCGCATGAAATCCGTCAACTCCGTTCCGGCCATTCTAGCGATGCTCAGCAAGACAGAGGATCCTTATTTGCGCCACGCGGGATCGTTTGCGCTATCCCGACTGCATTCGCCGGAGGAACTCGCCGCATTCAAATTGAATTTCAATCCCAAGATCCGCATGGCCGCCGTCATCGCGCTCAGGCGCTCGAAGTCCCCGCTGCTCGCCGGGTTTCTAACCGATCCGGACGAGGCCGTGGCCAACGAGGCCATCCGTTCGATCAACGACCAGAACGTGGTTGATGTCCGCCCGCAGGTCGGCGCGCTGCTCGATCATGCCTCGGATAAACCCCACACCACGATGATCTGGCGGCGCATGCTTCACAGCGCTTTCCGTACCGGCGACGAGGCGAACGCGCGCCGCGTGCTCAAGGTCGCGCTCGATTCGAAAACACCCGACGACTCCCGCAAGGAGGCTTTCCGACTGCTATCCGAATGGAGCCATCCAAACCCCGTTGATCAATCGACCGGTCGCATGTCACCTCTGCCCGCTCGCGATCCGGAACTCATCCGCAAGGTGCTCGGCGGTAGCGTCAGCGCGCTCGTGCAGGTGGACGGTCAGTTCCTTGAGGCGGCGCTCGCGTTGCTCCAGCAAAACCAGCTCGATCTATCAGCCGTATCCGACGCAGTGCTGCGGACTCTGATCACGAACGACGTCGTTCCAGGCAGCGCCCGGGTCGAGGCGTTGCAGTTGTACAGCGAGCGTAAGCCGGCGGATCTTGAGGTGATGATCACCAACCTCGCCAGCGGCACGGACGACGATCTGGCCATCGCCGCGCTGCGCAGTCTCGTGAAATCCTCGCCAAAGTCCGCCCTCGATGGAATCGCTAAAGCCGTCGCAAGCGACAGCGTGCGCCGCCAGCAGGAGGCATGGAAACTTGCAGCGGATGTCGCATCACCGGATGTGGCGAAACTGTTCGTTTCCGGCTTGGCCGGATTGAAAAACCAAAATGGTGTCTCGCCCGCCGCGCTTGAGCTTCTGGATGCCGCCGGCAAACGCACCGAACTCGAGGTCAAGACCGCGGTCGCCGACTACAAGACCGCCACGGGTGCGTCCTCCGACGCGCTCGCAGCCTGGCTGCCCTCGCTGGAAGGCGGAGATCCGGTTCAAGGAGCGAAGGTGTTCGAATCCCACCCGGCTGCGCAGTGCATGCGCTGCCATTCCGGTGGCCACGGCGGCGGTGATGCCGGCCCCGACTTGTCGGGCGTCGGTTTGCGCGGTGACCGCAGGTATTTCCTGGAATCCCTCATCAATCCAAGCGCCAAGGTCGCCATGGGATACGGCATCGCCAGCGTCACCTTGAAAGGTGGAAAGGTCGTCGCGGGAATTCTTGTCGAGGACACTACCGACCATGTCGATATCGACAGCGCCGGGAAAGTGTTTCGGGTCTCACGCACGGATGTCGCGAGCATGACCCCGGCGATCTCCGCGATGCCGCCAATGGCCACGATGTTGTCGCCTAAGGAAATCCGCGACGTGATCGCCTGGCTCGCCGTACAGAAGCAGGACAACCGCAAAAAGAAAAAGCGCCCGGCTCCGGTCATGGTCACGCCGTGAGTATGTGGCTGTCACTTGTTCCTCTGTGCCTGCCGGTTGATTCCGCTTTGCGTCAGGTCTTGGGCGCGATATAACAACATCCATGCGTTTCGGATTGATACGTCCCCTGTCGGAGATCGCGATCTTCTGTGTTGCGAGCGGAACTTTGTTTTCACAAACCGTCATAAAGCCGGTTGCCGCCATCCCGAAAACCGAGCCCGGACTCGAAACCGCCGTAGCTTGGAAATGGTGGGTGGCTCCGGCGGCAGGGAAGGAGTGGGGCATGCCCATACCCGAGGTGCTTTTGCCGAAAAAACCAGATGCTTCCGCTCCGGAACCGGCCAGGCCCGCCGTGGAGCGTCCGGAAACCTATGAAGTGAAGAAAGGCGACGCCATCATCAAGATCGCGAAGAAGTTCGACATGACCGTGTGGCAGTTGAAGCAGTTCAACGGTCTGAAGAACGACATCATCAACATCGGACAGGTGCTGCGCATTCCGACACAAGGAGAGCTGCTCACGATGGTGCCGCCGCCACCGCCGCCGGTGGCAAAGGTGCCGGAATCCAACGGCAGGAAGAAACCCGGCAAGGCCGTGGTGGTCCCGGAACCCGAGCTCGAGATCGATCCGGGTGGCGAGCTGAAGCGTGAGCTCGACACCGTGCGGCTGCAGGTGTTCCTGGACCGGGAGATGTTTTCCTCCGGCATGATCGACGGCAAGTCCGGATCGACCTTCCAGAAAACCAGCGAGATCTATCAGCACTCGCACGCTGACGCCACCAATCCCGGACTGCTTCAGGCGAAGGCGGAGGCCGCGGTGAAAGAGCCTTACACCCGCTACGCCCTTCGTGCCGAGGATTTCAGGTTCATCAAGATGCCCAAGGATCAGCCCGTCTCCGCCGCAACCGCGGCATCGCCATCGTCAAAGAAACGCGGCGGCAAAGCGGACAAGGCGGCGTCTAAGTCAAACGCCCCGGCTTTGACGATTGACGAACTGTTAGCTTCCGGGTTTCTCGGCTACACCAGTGCGTGGGAATTCGTTGCGGAGCGTTACCACTGTGACGAGGGGTTCCTGCATCACATCAATCCGCATTTGAAGGAGAACCCTGCCGTCGGCGTGGAGTTCCAGGTTCCCAACGTCATTCCGTTCGAAATCGAAAAAGCGTTGGACGCGCCGCTGCAACCGGCCGCCGATCCGCAGAAGCCGGTCACGGCCGCGGTGGTGCTGATGTCCCGCCTTGAAATCACCTGCGACGGGAAACTCCTTGCCGTCATGCCGATCACATCGGCCCGTCCCGGTCTTCACGGCCGCGGCACGTGGAATGTGATGGACGCCATCCCGCAGCCGCGCATGGCCACCAAACGCGAACCCCGCGATGTTCCCAAACCCAAACCCGCACAGCCCGGCGACGCCCCTGCAGTTGCGGCACCCGTCGTCGCGCCTCCGCTTGAGCAAGAGCAATATCTCGCACCAGGACCTAACAATCCTGTCGGCGTGCTATGGATCAACCTCTCCAAGGCCGGTGGCAGGGAACCTCTGCCCTACGGACTGCATGGCACAAGCATCCCCGCGA
>CANBTO010000183.1 GCA_947372405.1 Verrucomicrobiaceae bacterium | reverse complement strand
GATCATTCTGTCTGCTCGGGCCAGACGGGGCAGTCTCGATGTCACAAAAGTGAAATATAAATCAGAAGCCGAACAATCCGGTCGAGGCGACGGCGACAAGCCGCCAATTTGATTCGAAGTCTTGCGCGCCGCCGCCTCACCTATTACGTTCGACAGAAAGATTTTCATCATGGCCCTCTTTACGATTGCTCTCAATCGATCAGGAGACACCTGCGTCGCTCAGGTAAAGGCTCGTTCCGCACTCCACGCTCTTGAGGTGTGGTCAAAGGTTGCGCCATCTCTGGGAATTCCGTCGATCGGTCCAGCATTCCCGAAACAGGCCTTGAAGAGTTTGGCATTTCTCGACCCGACGCCAGTCACAGGTCTGCAAAACGTATGGTGCGCATGCATGACCTATCGAGGCTCACTTTTGATTGTATATGTCATCGCCACGGATCGTCTTCCCACAGCAATGGGCGTTTCAAAATTGGAAAGGTTTCTCAAGGACAAGATCTCGACAGTCGATTTGTTCGAGTAACGATATGAGCCCACAAAATCAAATTGGTCCTCACCCCTTCACCGCCCAGCGCAGCTTGGCGGGCGCGCTGCGGGGATTGAGGCGGCGTTCCTCGGGGCCGGCGGTGATGACGCCGTCGCTGGTTTCTGAAAACACGCCGTCGCGCAGGCCGGCTTGGAAACATTTCTTCACGCGCCGGTCCTCGCCGGAGTGAAATGTCAGAATGGCGGCGCGTCCGCCGGGTTTCAAACATCCGGGCAGCACGCGGAGGAAGGCGTCGAGCGCGACGAACTCTTCATTGACGGCGATTCGAACGGTTTGGAAGACGCGGCGCACGGTGAGGTCCTTTTCGTCCTCGTCGGCGCGGATGGTTTCACGCACGGCATTGGCGAGATCGAGGGTGGTGCGGAAGGTTTTACCGGCGAGCGCGGCGGCGAGCGATTCGGCGCGGGGTTCGTCCGCATGATCGTGGAGGGCGAGTTCGAGTTTCTGGGGAGTGATGCGTGCCAGCCAGTCCGCGGCGGAGAGCCCGCGCGTGGGATTCATCCGCATGTCCAGCGGGCCGGGGTTCTTGAAACTGAAGCCGCGCGAGGGATCGTCGAACTGCATGGAGGAGCAGCCGAGGTCGGCGAAGATGAAGTCCACTTCTGCCAGACCACGGGCGGCGAGGACCTTGGCGATGCCGGCGTAGTTGGAGCGCACGGCTTCGAAAACGCTCTCATCGAAACCGGCCTGGCGCAGGCGGTGTTCGGTTTTCGGAAGCTCGACGGGGTCTTGGTCGAGGCCGATCAGTTTGCCGCCGGGTGTGATGTTTTCAAGAATCCGCAGGGCATGACCGCCGTAGCCAAGCGTGCAATCGACGCCGATCAGGCCGGGCGCGAGGCGCAGGGATTCGAGGCATTCCGCGACGAGGATCGGCACATGGGAACCGGCGGGCGTTTTCCCCGAGGCGATGACCTTGGCCACGGTTTCGGCGAAACGGGCGGGATCGTGTTCCTTGTATTTGTCCTCGAAGCGGCGGGGATTCCTGCCGCTGTATCGCTTGCGGCGTGGCGGCCGGGGTGAATCATCACTCATGGCCGAGTCGTGGCAGGATCGCGGGGATTCGTCAAAGTCCGGTTTTTTGCTTCCGCCTCGGTGCCATGCCGGTGTTCCCTGTCGGCGACTTCATGAAGCTAGGCATCGCACAAATCAACCCGGTCGTCGGTGACTTTCCCGGCAACGCCAAACGCATCCTCGCCGCCTACCGCGAGTGTCTGGATGCCGGCGCGGAAATCGTCATCACACCGGAACTCTCACTGGCCGGTTATCCGCCGCGGGACCTGGTGTTCAAATCGCAGTTCGTGCCGAAGTGCCTGCAGGCGCTCGACTATCTGGCAGGCGAGTCCCGCGACGTGCCCTTGCTCGTGGGCTACGTGGATCACAACCACGCCACCCGCAAAGGCAAACCCTTCCGCAACGCCGTGGCCTGGTTGGAGGGTGGAAAAATCCGCCACCGCATCTGGAAAACCCTGTTGCCCACCTATGATGTGTTTGACGAGCGGCGTTACTTCGAGCCCGGTGAATCCTGCGAACCGATTGTTTGGAACGGCAAGCGGATCGGCGTGACCGTCTGCGAGGACATCTGGACGGAGGACTATCTGCAGCGCCCGTTTTATGACCGGGACCCGGTGGACGAACTGGTGGCGAAGGGCATCGACCTGTTAGTGAACCTGAGCGCGTCGCCATTCCACCTCGGCAAGCCCTTGATGAGGCGCGCGATGATCGGCGGCATCGCCCACCGCGCCAGAGTGCCGGTGGTTTACTGCAACACCTGCGGCGCGAACGACCAGCTCGTTTTCGACGGCCACTCGCTGGTCACCGGTGCCAATGGCCGGATCATCGAACAGCTACCCGGATTCATCGAAACCTGCCGCGTGGTGGATCCGTTCCGCAGCGAGGAGAACGACGCGCCGCTGGATGGCAACGAACCGTCACAACTCTATCAGGCGCTGGTGCTCGGGCTGCGCGACTACGTCACCAAGTGCGGGTTTTCCAGCGTCTGCCTCGGCCTGAGCGGCGGCATCGATTCCGCCCTGACGGCCGTGATCGCCGCCGACGCGCTGGGCCCCGAAAACGTGCGCGGCCTCACCATGCCGAGCCCGTATTCCTCTCGTGGCAGCGTGGACGACTCGTTCGCGCTGGCGAAACACATCGGCATCCGCTGCGACGAGGTTTCCATCACCGCGGCCTTCGAGAGGCTGAAGGAAACCGTCAGGCCCTTGTTCGATGGAAAACCCGAGGACGTGACGGAGGAGAACATGCAGGCCCGCATCCGCGGCCTCATCCTGATGGCTCTCTCTAACAAGGAGAACCACCTGCTTCTAACGACAGGCAACAAGAGCGAACTGGCTGTCGGTTACTGCACCATCTACGGCGACATGTGCGGCGGCCTGGCGGTGATTTCCGACCTGCCGAAAACCCGGGTTTACGAAGTCGCGCACTGGATCAACCGCGAGCGCGAGATCATCCCCTGGAACACCATCGACAAGGCACCGAGCGCAGAACTCCGGCCGGACCAGAAGGACCAGGACACGCTGCCGCCCTACGATGTGCTGGACGCGATTCTCGAACTCTACGTCGAGCACCACCTTTCGCCCGACGAGATCATTTCCCGCGGACACGAAGAGGCCACCGTGCGCTGGATCCAACGCCGCGTGGACCTGAACGAATGGAAACGCCACCAGGCGGCTCCAGGCCTGCGCGTCACTTCCAAAGCATTTGGCATCGGTCGGCGCATGCCGATCGTGCAGCGTTTCATCGGCTGACACCCCCACCCCACCGTCATGACTCTAGCAGAAGCCCGCAACATCCTCGGACTGACTCCGGACGAGGATCCCTGTCCTCATCTTGAGGAGATCCGCAGCGCCCGCGAGAAAATCGCGGTATTGGTTAGAACCGCTCCCAACGAAACCCTCGCCCTGCGCTACCAGGAAGGACTCGCCGAGTTCGACCGCGCGATCGCCGCCGTCCGCGAGCACATGGAATCCGTGGGGCTCGAGGATCCCGCCGACTTTCTCGCAAGACCGTCCAACGAGAAGCCTTTCACCAGCGCGGCTCCCGCAGTCGTCACATCGGTCTCGGTTCCTCAACCCGAGCGTCGCGGACGGAGTCTCGCATGGCTCGTTTGGCTTTTGGTCTTCGTGATCGGGATCGCGGCAGGTGGTTTCTATTATTATAACAAAAACGAAGAGGAAAAGGTCATCAAGCGCAAGGAGCGCATTGCATTGCTGGAGCGCACGGGTGCGCAGTATCTTGAAAGCCGCCGCTGGCAGGAAGCCTCCCAGGCGTTTGCCGAAATCGACAGCCTTTCTCCCGGATCGGAACTGGCCAGACTCGGGCACCGCAGCATCGAGGCTGGCATGGCGGAGGAGCAGCACCAGTTCGTCGGATACTGGACCGGCCAGGCCATCGCAGGACTTGAAGCCGGCCGCCTCGACGAGGCGCAGGCCGCAGCCAACCAGGTGCTCGCGAAATTCCCCGGAGAAAAAGACGCCGCCACCATCCTCGAAAAGATCAAGGGCGCGCGCGCCACACAGGCCCGCGAGACCGCGCTCGCCGCCGCGCGCAAGCAGTTCGCCGACCACGACTGGGACGGAGCCATCGCCTCGGCGAAGCGGATTCTAACGGAATATCCGCAGGATGCCGACGCCAGCACCATCATTGCGGACGCCACCGCCGTTCTGGCCAAACGGGACGCCGACCGCAAAAAAGCGCTGGAGTTGCTGGCAAGGGCCGTTTCTCGGGACCAGGGGAAGTTCGACAAGGAGGCGCTCGAATGCCTGCGTGAAGCCGCGGCCCTCGCGCCCGACAACAAGGAGATCGCCGCGCGGTTTGAGAAAATGGCATCCTACACGCGCACGCTGCGGGTGCCCGAGGACTACGCCACTCCCGCCGAGGCTCTCGCCGACGCGCACGACCGCGACCGCATTGTTCTAACGGAAAAGACCTGGAAAGGCCCGCTCTTCATCACCGCCGCGGTGGAAATCCAGGGCGCCGGCTCAGGTAAAACCATCATCGAGTGCCCGGCCGCCGATGGCAGCCCGCTCTCCATCAGTCCGGAGGCCAAGGGCGCGCGCGTCACGGGCATCACTTTCCGCCACGAAACGTTCCAGGCGGTGGGAGCGGAACGCTACGCCTCAGTCGTCGTGCGTGGCGGCGGCGCGACCTTCACGGACTGCGTGTTCCGCGATGCAAGCGGCCACGGACTGGCCGTTATCGAAAACGGCGAGGTCGCCGCCAGCCACTGCAAATTCAACGACAACGGCTGGGACGGTGCTTCCGTGAACGGCAAGGGCAGCCGCCTCGAAGTGAGGGATTCCGAAGCGCTCAACAACTTCGAACACGGCTTCGAGTCATGGGAGGGAGCTTCCATCACGCTCGCCAACAACCGCTGCGAGGGCAACAGCCGCAACGGCATCCATGTGGACGGAGGTGGAGCCGGAACGGTCGTCGAGGGCAACCAGCTCGTCGCCAACCGCGAGTTCGGACTGGTGCTGGACAGCGCCGGCACAGGCAAGGTTTCCGAAAACACCGTCCGTGCAAACCTGTTAGGCGGCATGGTGGTCCGCAAGGCCGCGGCCGCGGTGACCGTCACGGGCAATACCGCCACCCTCAACCAAGGCCCGGGCATCGTGATCGAAAAAGGCCTGCCGGAAGCATCCTACACCCACAACACCGCCAGCAAGAACAGCCCCCAGGACATTCTCACCAATGCCAACCTGGATGGACAGGAAGGCAAAACGGAGGTTGTTCCCAAGGTGGTTGTGGCGCCGCAGTGATCGTGACCGAGGCTTTGAAAAAGGACCTCGGAGTTTCTATCAGTTTTGCGGAGTGATCCACAACGAGTCCATCGTTGCAGATGGTGCCGTTTCGCCTTCCGCCTGATCCGTTGGATTCGCGGTTCCTGCCTCACCAAATGAATCGGACACCCGGGTCACCCTAACATACCAAGTTGCTTGAGAATTTCCCGCGCCGCGCGCTTCCCTTCCGACGCCGCGCCTTCCATGAATCCCTGATAGTCCTGCGAGGTGTGTTCGCCTGCGAAGAAGACGTTTCCCTGCCGCACTCCCTCGTAACCGGCGATGGTGTGATACTGGCTCACGCGCCAGAAGGAATACGAGCAGTTGAAGAGCGGTGAGAGATGCGGCAGCGAGCTGGTGGCTTTGCCGTTCCACAACTGCGGCAGGCCGGGAAACACGGGCTGGATCTGGTTGAGGAAAACCTTGGCGTCGGCATGTACATTGGGGTTTCCGCCATAAGCGAAGGCCGCTTTCGTCTGTTTCAGTGCCGTGACCTTGCCGCCGGTGTAATCGTTGAGAACGCCCAGTGATCCTGACTGACCACGCGTAGGCTCCCAGGTGTTCTGATAGCCGGTGTCCGAGTAACTCGCACCGTTGCCGATCCCCCAGGCTCCGCTTTCATTCCACAGCCGCTGCTTGAACTGGAGCTGGAGTTTCCCGTTGCGACCGCGGCCGAGTTGTTGGATCGCCTTGTCCTTGAGATCATCGAACCCGGCGCGGGAGTAATCGAGAGTGCGCAGCACGGCGAACGGCAGCGTCAGCACCACGAGATCGGCGAGCTCATCCTGCAACACGCCACCTTTTTCAAAAGTGAGCGCGAAAGCGCCGTCGCTGCGCCGGCGGATCGCTGTCAGGCTCCGCCCGGACATCACAGGCATGTCGAGCGTGGCCAGATGAGCGGCGATGGCCGACGGGATCTGCTGGTTTCCGCCGCGGACGTGATAGCGTTCGTCCGAGGCACCGAAGATCTGGAACGACTTGTTGCTGCCGGAGAGCAGATAGACCAGGTTGAGCGCGCTTTGTTCGGTGGTATCGCCGCCATATTCGATGGTGTAGGCCACATCGAGGAGCTGGCCCAGTTTCGAGGCATGGCCACCTGGCACGCGGCTCTCGATCCAGTCCCAGACGCTCATTGCATCGAGCTTGAGACCAGCGGGCGTGTGGCTCTGCCAGGTGGTGGGGTAACCGGCCGCATCCGAATCCGCCACCACCGCCTGATGTACGGGCGCGAAGTCCTTGAGAAGCTGCGCATGGGGATAATAACCCTTGTCGAAATAACAGGTATCCTTCGAGCCAAGAGGCTCCGCCGCCGTCAGGTCGTCCAGCACCAGTCCAAAGCGTGCCGCCAGCTTCTGGATGGTGACGTGGTCGGTATCAATCAGTTCGCCACACCACTCGGTGACCTGGTGGTCAGACCAGTAGCCATTCGCATTGGAAAACATGCGCCCGCCAATCCGTGACGACGCCTCATAAACGGTCGAGCGCATCCCCTTGTCCGCCAAGGCCAGAGCACAGTTCAAGCCCGAGACCCCGGCACCGACGATGGCAATGCGAGGTTCCCTGACCAACGACCCAAACGATCGCTGCGGCAGCGCCAGAGCTGCAGCCGCCGTGGCTGAACCCGCGAGAAACCGCCGCCTCGTGAGCGCCCGCTGGCCGGAAAGCACCTCGTGATCCTGGCTTTCTCGGATGGATTCGACTTCGAGTCCGGCCTGATCCGCCACGCGATACTGGCTTGCGAGGCGGACGATGGAACGAAGGAGCTGGGTGCGGGCCATGGGATGGATGAAGGTTTGAGATGGGTGGTGGCTGGAAATGGATGACTAGGAACGGTGCAAATCCATTGCATGGATAGGGAGCAACCCCTCCCCAAACAAGCACGATTTTCCCCCAGCAATGGCGCGATCCGGCGCATCGAAGAGAGTCAATCCGCGCAAACCTGGTAATCTACCAAGTCTTGTCTTTACACCGACCGCTCCACGGAAGATAGCTTTTGCGCTTATTCTTGCCGCATGCGCATATCCTGCGCCATTCTTCGCATATTTTCTGAATGCTGGTTGTCGGAATTCCCCCAACCTCCCCCAACTTCCCACAACCTCCCTCGAGCAGGCCCGATAGAACGCCACTACTTCTCCCAATTCACGATTTCTTGTCCCCGGGTATTTTTGATCCGATTTCCCCCAGCTTGTCCTCAATCAACCGCCCTGCACCACGGAATTGTTTTAATGCGGCAACCTGAAAATCCGCACCTTCATGAAAACACCAACCCTCCAAGGTTCTCCAGCCCCCATCCCTTTCGCACGCGCAGGTTCCGAAACGTGGGTGGATAGCCGGGACCTCATGCCATCCCGCATCACATCCTTATGATTTCTGTTTTTCGCGTGTTGTTTTTAGCACTGTGACTGCGTCGCACGCGGATGTGACTGATACTCCCAATTTCCAACTCCCTACTCCAATGACCAAGCTCCTTATCACACTCGTCACCAGGCTCGCCGCCATGGCTGCCATCTGGATCGGCTTCATGCCTTCCATCTCCCAAGCGGCCAATACCTTCGCGAATACCGGCTCGCTCGTCACCGCCCGCGACGAGCACACCGCAACACTGCTTCCCAACGGCAAGGTGCTCGTCGCGGGTGGGGCGGGCAACAGCGGCTATCTCGCCACTGCGGAACTCTACGATTCCGCCTCTGGCACCTGGGCCGCCACCAACCCGCTCTCCGCCCCCCGCGATGGTCACACCGCGACGCTGCTGTCCAACGGCAAGGTGCTCATGGCGGGGGGATATGGCAACGGCAGCACTCTCGCCACTGCTGAGCTCTTCGATCCCGCCACCGGCACTTGGTCATCCACCGGTTCGCTCAATAGCGCACGTTATCAGGACACCGCGACGCTGCTGCCCAACGGCAAGGTACTCGTCACGGGGGGACAAGCCAACGGCAGCATTCTCGCCACTGCGGAACTCTACGATCCCGCCACCGGCACCTGGACCGCCACTGGCTCGCTCAATGCCGCCCGCCGCTTTCACACCGCGACACTGCTGCCCAATGGCAAGGTGCTCGTCGCGGGGGGGTATAACGGCGGCTATCTCGCCACAGCGGAACTCTACGATCCCGCCACCGGCATCTGGACCGCCACTGGCTCTCTCGTCACCGCCCGCTATGTTCACACCGCGACGCTGCTGGCCAACGGCAAGGTTCTCGTCGCGGGGGGGGCAAATAGCATCTTTCTCGCCAGTGCGGAACTTTACGATCCCGCCACCAGCACCTGGACCGCCACGGGTTCGCTCCCATCCGCCCGCGATTTTTACACCGCGACGCTGCTGCCCAACGGTAAGGTGCTCGTCGCGGGGGGATACAACGGCAGCGCCTATCTTGCCAGTGCGGCACTTTACGATCCCAGCGTCGGCACCTGGTCCACCACTGGCTCACTCACCAACGCTCGCTATGAGCACACGGCGACGCTGTTGCCCAACGGCAAGCTGCTCATCGCCGGGGGATATAATGGCAGCAGCTTTCCAGCCACTGCGGAACTCTACGACTCCGCCACCGGCACCTTTGCCGCCACGGGCTCACTAGCCACCGCCCGCTATGGTCATACCGTGACGCTGCTGCCC